>CAZBMC010000127.1:0-1572 GCA_964493065.1 uncultured Gammaproteobacteria bacterium | reverse complement strand
GGACACTCAAACCCCCGGAGTGGGAGCAGGGGCCAGAGGCGGTGAAGGTGATGACCGTGCACGGGGCAAAAGGTTTGGAATTTCCATACGTCTTCCTGGTGAATCTGGTGGACAAGCGTTTCCCAACCATTGAGCGGCGGGAACCCATTGCTATTCCAGAGCCACTGGTGCGGGAAAAAGTACCAGAAGGCGACTGGCACGTGCAGGAAGAGCGCCGCTTGTTCTACGTCGGGATCACCCGGGCCAAGCGCGGGGTGTTCTTCCTGATGGGTGAAGACTACGGGGGCAGCCGGAAGAAAAAGCCGTCACGTTTCATTGCCGAACTTGGGGTGCAAATTGTTCCCAAGCAGGTGAAAGGCACACTCACCGAAGTTCCTACCCAAGCCCCTGGCCGGGTGGATGATGATCACGCGTTGCTGCGGCAGGCTATTCCCGCCGCATTCAGCTTCACGCAGCTGAAAGCCTTTGAAAATTGCCCCAAGCAGTATAAGTACGCACACTTGCTGAAAATTCCCGTGCCCGGCCACGCCTCTCTGAGCTTTGGCCAAACCATTCACAACACCTTGCTCAATTTTTTCAAACTCAGCCGGGAGCGGAGCATCACTGGCCAAGCAGATTTGTTTGGCACCAAGCCAGCCGTCGCTTCAGACAAACCTGCGGTGAGCTGGGCTGAGCTGCAAGAGCTGTACAAAGCCGCGTGGATTGACCAGTGGTACGCCAATGTGAAGCAGAAGCAGGAGTACAAGCAGCGCGGCGTGCAGTTTTTGAAGAACTTCTACGACAATTTGCCAACTCCCTGGCCCAAACCTGTGGAACTGGAAAAAGGTTTTACCATTTCCATTGGCGGGCACAAGCTGCGCGGGAAAATTGACCGCATTGATCCAGCCCAAGGCGGCATTGCCATTCTGGACTACAAGACCAGTGAGAAGCCGCCAGCAGATCCAGCCAAAGCAGACTTAGAGCAGCTGCACCTGTACGCCATTGCCGCGCGGGAAGCCCTGGGGCAGAATCCCGTCAGTCTCTCGTACATCTACCTTGCCACGGACAAGCCGTACACCTACCCCATTGATGACGCAGCCATTGCCAAGACCAAAGCCAAGGTAGAAGGCACCATTGCCGCAATATTGGCCAGTGACTTCAAAGCCACGCCAGCCAAGCACATTTGTGACCACTGTGACTTCCGGAACATTTGCGAGGATCGGTGGAGAGGGTAGGGGAGGTGAAGGGTTTGGGTGTAGACGCTAGTAAGGTTGGAGGGTGTGGAGGGAGGGTGAGACATGCAGAGCGAGATTTCTAACATCTGTCATTGCGAGGAAGGAGTCTTTCCCGCCCTAGCGGGACCCCGCTGCTGCGGTGGCGACTGACGCGGCCTGTCTGCCCTCCGGGTCGGTGACCGACGAGGCAGGCAATCCCGTTGTAATACGGAACCAAGCAGACTGTCTGTGCTCTTTTTTACTGTCCTGGTTTTTTTAAACTGGACCTTCCCCATCAGGGTTACCTCCCCCGACCCCCTCCTTCGAACGGAGGGGAGGATGTTTAAGGTGCAATACCGACTAAGGTCTGTTTGTATCT
>CAZBMC010000126.1:0-1699 GCA_964493065.1 uncultured Gammaproteobacteria bacterium | reverse complement strand
TTGGAAGAACGTCAGTCATCTGGGGCGCCGGTATGGAGTTCCCAGTAAAAGGTGAAGACTGGCTTTACCTGATTTTCAGGAAAAGAAACTGCTGCGCTACGCCACAGAAATGACCCTCAATGACTACGGGGCAACCATGCTGAATGTATTGAAGAGACGCGTGCTAGTTGGCATTCTCGCCGGACTCTGCGGCGGGACTGGTATTGCGTTCGCGCAAAGCCTTCCCAGGATTTCAGAGACAGACCTGTCAAAAGACCAGATGCCGCCCGTTGATCTCGAAGCTTTAACACAGCGATATGAAGCCGTCGCCGCTGCAGCAAGGGCAAACGGTACCGAGGAAGGCAAAGTGCCTTCCGGTTTGTTCGTGTTCGTCAGCTTTGGCATGCCGAAAGAAGCAATGAAGAAGATTGTCGTACAAGCAGAGCGAGTCAATGCAACGCTAGTACTGAGAGGCTTAGTCGAGCGATCAATTCCCAAGACTGCGGCCGCAGCGAAAGAAATGCTGGGGTCTCACAAAGTTGGCTGGATGATTGATCCACGGCATTTTAAACTGTACCAAGTGTCACAGGTCCCCGCCACGGTCCTGGTCCTGCCTGGCACCGCAGCACAGTTCTGCGAAGATAAAAAGTGCGCCAACCTACCCGAATACCTTAAGGTCTCTGGTGACGTATCAATCAGATACGCATTGGAAACGATGGGCCATGGCAGAAGCTCCGATTTGGCTGCTTTAGCCACCACATATGTCGAGCGCTTTGATGAATTTCGGGGACAGCAATGAAGCTGTTCCAGGTATCGGTTGCCTTCGGTTTTATGGTCGCCGCTGCTCAAGCGATCGGGGGCACGGTCGTCGATGCCGAAACCATTTTCAAGGACGCACAATCGCTAGGGTCTAAGGCCCAATCGGACATCTTGGGTCAAGTGAAAAGCGGAGAGGCCTCGGGCAACGTGCCCAACTACAAGCCAGACTACCCGGCAGCAACGGAATTCGAAAAAAATCCGTCACAAGCTTATGAAAAGCAGAGCACAGCCTGTTCATCAAATCCCAAAGATCCCACTTGCGCCGCAGTTGCCACTGCAACGCAACCCAGACCAAAAGTGTTCGTGAAGTTGAGTGATCCCGGATTAGCGGGTTTGGATGCCACGAAGGCGCCAGAAAAAATCCTTGGAAACTTCAGCAAAACCTACAACGCATGCACCACGGGAACGCCAAAACTGATCAGCCCTTCAGAAGTGCGAGTTGATTCCTGTCAAGTTCATTTTGGCGGTTGGGCTGAGAACAACTGCACCAAAAAATTGAATGTGCTAACCCAGCCGAAGTACAACTGCATCCCTGGTACGTGGTGGCAAGCAAAGGATGTAGAGCGGATTCATTACGGGCATTTAGACAGGATCAAAGTAGAGGTCATGTGTGAGCCGACCAGGATGGACGGAAAAATGACCTTTCGTGTGCTCGCCCATGGCGCATCGTTCAGCTCATGCGGTGGTTGGCAAATCGTCGAACTAGACATGAACACGCCAACAGTTGATGAGAAATGGGTTGCCACCACAACACCTAACTGGAAAGATCCTGGCCGTAAGGGTGGTGCGTGTCGACATATGGACGTCTATGAAAAAGGCCCCGGATGTAAGGATGGATGGTGTGAGAAGACCTTCCACTTTTTGCGACCAGGGTATGAGGAATACTTCATCTCGACGGCAT
>CAZBMC010000125.1:0-1710 GCA_964493065.1 uncultured Gammaproteobacteria bacterium | reverse complement strand
GCCTCCTAGCCAAGGCAGTGAACTGTACCAAGCCCAAGGCTGGGGAGCCGGACAACACCTGCGAGAATTGCAAAACCATTGCCAGTAACCAGGCGTTGGACATTTTGGAAATTGACGCGGCGTCGTACACGGGCGTGGACAACATTCGCGACGTCATTGAGCAAAGCCGGTTTGCCCCGTCCAAGCTGCCGTACAAAGTGATCATCATTGATGAAGTACACATGCTTTCCACCGCGGCCTTCAACGCCCTGCTAAAGACGTTGGAAGAACCACCAGCGCACTGCATCTTCATCCTAGCCACCACGGAACTGCACAAAGTCCCGGAGACGATTCAATCCAGGTGCCAGCGTTTTGACTTCCACCGGATTGCCGATGCTGCCCTAGCCAAACGTCTGCGTGGCATTGCCAAAACCGAGGACTTCCAGGTGGATGATGAAGTGATTGATGCTGTGGTGCAGGCAGCGGATGGGAGCAGCCGCGATGCCGAGAGCACCTTGGGCCAGCTCTTCTCCATGGGTGAGGAACATATCACCCGTGAACATGCAGATCTGGTACTACCGCGTTCCAACGTAGAAGCCGTTGCAGCGTACCTCCAAATGCTTTTGGCAAATGAGCAACAGGCTGCCATCACCCACATCCAAACCCAGCTCCAAGCCGGCGTGGACATGGAAGCGTTCCGGCTGGATTCCCTTCGCCTGGCGCGGACGTGCTTGCTCGCGCTGACGCTACCTGCTGAACGCAAGCCTGTCATCCCAGGTTTACTACAAGCAATATTGCAAAAGGAACATATTTTGCATCTCACTCGGATCTTGGAAAAATTACTCATGGCAGAAGAGTACGTCCAGGTATCGCCCATCCCTTCATTGCCATTGGAAATTGCAACTGTGGAATTGACAACGAGCAACGCAGCATCAACCACACTCTTTGGTGAAACTGCCCCAGCAGCTCCACAACCAGCGAAGCTGACCAAACCGGTTGCTCCCGTACCACCCACCTCAGCACCAAAAAAGACTTCACCGAAAAAAACCCAGAGTACTGGGAATGCAGATCAACTCTGGCAGCAAATTTCGGTTTTAGTTGGCGAATCAGAAGCTTCACTCTCCGTCTCTTGCAAAATGGTGAAGCCCATTCGTTTTGATGGAAAGGTATTTACCCTGGCCACACCCTACGCCTTCCATGCCGAACGCATGTCTTCC
The DNA here is from genome assembly GCA_964493065.1 of uncultured Gammaproteobacteria bacterium. GTDB lineage: Bacteria > Patescibacteriota > Patescibacteriia > PEXW01 > PEXW01 > JBAYJA01. Next base: position 514 of record CAZBMC010000125.1, on the reverse strand, counting down.
CCCAAGGCCCAGGCTGCGTTCCAAAAAGCCGCGACTGAGGTCATTGGCTCGCCAGTCATCCTCCAAGTGCAGCACGACACCAGTGCCACGCTTGATACACCTGCTCCAACGACGCAAGATGCCCCAATGGCAAGCATTCCTGCTTCACCATCCGCTAATCCTGCGAACCCAGACCAACTCTGGGATCAGATTGTGAAAAGCGCTTCTGTCTAAAGAGGTACAGGCTCCTGTCTGGACAGGTAGGAAACATCTTGATATTGTTCGTATCTATTCCGAGTTCGCCCGCACAAACGGAATAGAATACTTCATTACATACTCCGAGATCGTCTAACGGCCCCGCCGCAGCGGGGTCCCGCTATGGCGGGATAGGACATCGCCCTCTGGAGGCGAAAAAAGGTATCATAATTCAGTTAATATTCCGAGATCGTCTAACGGTAGGACATCGCCCTCTGGAGGCGAGTATCCTGGTTCGAATCCAGGTCTCGGAACCAAGGAAAAACGCTCTGCGCAAGCA
>CAZBMC010000124.1:0-1795 GCA_964493065.1 uncultured Gammaproteobacteria bacterium | reverse complement strand
AACTATGCGTTGGAACCATCGAACCCGTTCAAGCCACCGGGGAAATCCTCTCTTTGCGCAGCCGCCGCAAGGTTCCTGGATTCTACGTCATCCCCGTTGGACACTCTTCATTGTCGTCTGTTTATTTGGAGCCGCAATGTACGGTGTGTACGGAGCGCCCGTTTGGCAATTGCAGCATGCTGAAATTCATGGAAACTATACGTTACCCCTGGATCAGTTGCGAACGGAGATAGTCAGTCAGACGAAAGCTCGATGGTTTCTTTTCTTCCGACAAGATGGAATTTGGAGTTTTGATACCAAAGCACTGGAACGGCGTCTGCGTTCGCGCTGGATTTTTACTGCATTAACCATCCAGCGTCGCCCTCTGCATCGGATTCGTATTTCCATGCAAGAAGAACTCCCAACTTTTCTCCTTCAGCAGAATGCTGTCACCTATGGAATCAATCGCCAAGGCGTCCTCTCAGCAATGGTTGATGCCACGAAGCTGAAAAACGTCCCTGTACTTGCGCCAGCGCAGGTGCCAAACCCGCTTGGGTTGAATATGGAAATTTTGAGCCAAGCCGATGCGGCTTTCCTTCAACAAATGTCCGCAGGGATGCGAGAGCGTGATGGGAAAGTATTGGCAGTCCAGACTATTCTCCTCCCAGAAGCGCCAGACCGAACAGCACAACTTACCGTTCCAGCTGGTTGGTCGGTCATCGTTGACCGTTCTGGTGACCCGCAGAAGCAATTGGAAGCTTTCCTCCTAGCCTATGAGCAAAAGCTGGTAGGGAAGTCGTTAGAGTACGTGAATGTGACAGTCCCTTCGCGAGTGTATTACAAGTAATGCCATGCTCTTAAGCGTCCATGTGATAACCGGTGCGGCTGCTGTTGCCATTGTCCGCGACCCGACGCTCATCCCGCCCGTATGTTTTGCGACACATCTTGTAATGGATGCACTCCCACACTGGAATTTCCCCATTCCAAAAGGGAAGTCACTTGCGCAGTTCGTTGAGTCCTTTGGTCCAGACCTGTTTGCAACCATCCTGGTATACCTTGGATTGCTCCTGTGGCATCCCAGCCTGTGGTGGCTGACCAGCTGGGGCGTGTTCTGGACCGTCCTACCAGACTTCATAACCTTGTTCCGTAAGGACAAGCCTTGGCGTATTTGGTTCCGTAGCTATTACAGGCTGCACAATGCACTACAAACTGAAGTACAGCCAAGTGTAGGTCTAGCAATGCAAGCTTTTGTTGTCTTCATTTGCATCGTCATCCTGCGGAACGTGTAAGCATTAAAGAGGGAAAGGGGTTAGAAACCCCTGAAGTGCCCAAGTATAAGGTTTCAATGTCCTATTGGTTCACAAAAGGTATATTCTACGACACATAGTCTATACAAGAGTCATTTCTTCTAGTACTGTCCCCTAGAGAAAACGAACCTTCAAACTGAAAGGAGTGCCTAGTGCACTCGGTGCCGGTAATTTCTGCTATGACCAGCCGTGGTCTGTTGATCTTTCAATGGTTTGCTTGGATTGGCTGGCTTTTGCTTTTTACCTTATTCGTTTGGGTCGTATTGCCAACAATCGTGCAAACTCCACTTTGGGTGCAAGTTGTCCTTAACCCGGCAGCAGCTATCCTCAGCTGGTTGCTCGGGTACAAATGGCTAGTAGGTCCCCTCTTCTGTGGCTTTGCGATCCGCAACAAATGAATTCGGCGAGGAACAATACAGCGTACCTTTTAACGGTACGCTTTTCTTTTTCCTATAAGTTTATTACGGCAAGTAGTCCAGTGGGTTGACCGGAATCCCATTCAGACGCAC
>CAZBMC010000123.1:0-1842 GCA_964493065.1 uncultured Gammaproteobacteria bacterium | reverse complement strand
TTGGCAGCATAACGGCGCCCGCGTTGAATGAAGCTGTGCCAGAGCTCTGGGATTCATCCACCGAGCCAGGGCAACAACCAATTGTGGTGAAGAATAATCTGAAAACGGCGGATGTTGCTCGGGCGGGTTCAGCCTTTGGCTGTTCCAGCGCTGGCTGCGCGTCGCGCATCTGCTCCACTACTGGTGCAGCCTGCAATACGACGCAGGAAATTCTGGCATGCCAAAACGAAAAGGGGTACTGCTTGGGAACCGGTACAGTCAAAGTCTGTCAGGCAGGTGGGAAGGCCGGCAAAGTGTGTGATGCAGACTCTGAGTGCGGAAGTACAACCCAGCAGGTTTGTGCGAATGGTATGTTCCAAGGTCAGGCGTGCACTGTCAATACTCAGTGCCCGATATCTTTATTCCCAGCTATTTATGGGACATGTGGTCCGCAAACCACAACGCAAAACAAATGCGATTACGGTCCTACGCAAACCTACGGTGGCGGGAAATATACTAGCACCGCACCTGTTCCATCTGCAGACGACCGGTTGGATCGGCTGAAATTACTGTTTGCAAATGCGTACCGCGAGTGGCGTTGGGAGTCGACTATCCAAAAGTATGTTCCTACAACGAATCTCCTTGATGACTGGAAAGAGGATAATGGTCTGCCGGGCGCACGCCTCGGCTACAACTTTATGCAGTTGTGCGATGGTGTACGTAACTCTGGTGGTGGCGTGGCTTCAACGCCCTACAGTCGGGCAAATGCAAATCCAATTTTAGCGTACTGCGGCATACCGCCAAAGATTACGAATATCACGGTGAATGGTGTCGGCGGTGGTACGATTGACATTGTCAATGGGCAATCAGTGCAACTTAAATTCAACACGATTGTTGATGCAGAGCAATTGCCACTGAAGTACATTGCAATTGACTGGGATGGGGACTCAAATTCAGATGAAATAATTCCTTGGGGAGCCGCGCCCCGTACCGACCCAGCAAAACCACATGTATTCGGCCATGCCTACCAAGCATCTTCCGGTGCAACTTTCCGGCCGAGAATCCAAGTTTTGGACAACTGGGATTGGACGAACATGAATACCAACAGCGTAAGCCGGCTGGAAGGTTTCCCGATGAACGTCCGATCTGACACGAAGTACGGAGTGTACTGGCAAGATTCTGGAATTACCATTCGTATCCGCTAACACATGAACCGCCGCCTCACCTCCATTCTCGCGCAGGCTAAAGCCCACCCCCTCCGGGTGGCGCTGGCCGTTACGCCGCTTGTTGCTGTGGCTCTGGTGGTTCTATTCCCAAACCTGGCTCACGCTAGTGATTTGGAAAATGCCACACTCTCCCTGATGAACGCGATTTTCAGTTTCTTCATGTCCATTTTTGGAAAACTGCTGGTCCTGTTCACTGAAGTGCTCGTCTACATTGCCACGTATTCCAACATCACGGATGTGGAAGCGGTGAAAGTTGGGTGGGCTGTCGTACGTGACCTGGCGAACATGGGCTTCATTGTGGCCATGCTGCTCATTTCCTTTGGCACCATTTTTCGGTTCCAGGAGTACCGGTACAGCCGCTTGCTGGGCAAGCTCATTATCATGGCCATTCTCATCAACTTCTCACGGCTCATCGCAAGCTTGCTGGTGGACTTTTCGCAGGTGGTCATGCTCACCTTCGTTAATGCGTTCCGGGACCTGGCCGCCGGTAAAATTACGGATGGTTTTGGCGTGGCGAATATCGTTGCGTTTTCCCAAACCGCCTCAGCTGAAGGTGGGGATATCAATTTGCTCTCCGTGCTGGGCGCCATGTTCGCCGGCATTGTTATGCTCTTCATTGCCACGGCTATTGTTGCAT
>CAZBMC010000122.1:0-1891 GCA_964493065.1 uncultured Gammaproteobacteria bacterium | reverse complement strand
CGATTATTGAATTCGTGGACATTGCCGGTTTGGTGAAAGACGCGCACAAAGGGGAAGGGCTGGGGAACAAATTCCTGGCGAACATTCGGGAGGTGGCAGCCATTGCCCACGTGGTTCGCTCCTTTACCGATCCCGACGTCATCCATGTGGATAACCGGGTGAACCCCGTGGAAGACGTGGCGACCATTGATACTGAACTTGCCCTGGCGGACTTGGAGGCAGTGAAGAAACGCGCGGAAAACGCTCGGGGCAAAGTGAAATCTGGAGACAAGCACAGCCTGGCACAACTTCCTCTCTTGGAAAAATTGGAAAAGGCGTTAGCAGCAGGTACGCCTGCCAGAACATTTCGAAACGATGCTGACCTTGGTCCGATCATCAAGGAACTTCAGCTTCTGTCTGGCAAGCCTGTGCTCTACGTCATCAATGCTGATGAAGCAGAATTGAAAAATGCAGACACCCTGCAGAAACAATTTGCCGAGGCGAACAAGTTTAACGTGGAAGACGTACTGGTTATCTCTGCAAAAATTGAAGCGGAACTGGCTGAACTTACGCCCGAGGAAGCTGAAGCGTACTTGAAAGATTTGGGGCTGACTGAACCCGGCCTCAACCGATTGATTAAGAAGGCCTACCACACCCTGGGTCTACTCACGTTCTTCACCTCAGGGGAAATGGAAACCAAGGCCTGGACCGTGCGCCAAGGTGCGCTGGCACCAGAAGCTGCTGGTGTTATTCACTCGGATTTCGAAAAAGCGTTCATCCGCGCGGAAATTATGGATTGGAAAGACCTGGTGCAGTACGGCGAGTCCGGCTGCCGAGACAAAGGCTTGCTTCGTATTGAAGGCAAGGAGTACGTCATGCGCGATGGGGACGTAGCCCATTTCCGCGTCGGGGTTTAGGGTAAGTTGAGAACTTTAGGAACCGTAGGTGCAGAGCTTGCTCTGCGAAGACAGAGCACAGAACCACCCCCTAACCCCTCCTTGGAAAGGAGCGGAAATTAGCATCTCTGCTAGCCTTCCATCCTCTTCCAACCCTCCATCTATACTTCTATCTGAACCCAAAACCTTGACCCATCCCTTCCCCGGGTGTAGTTTTTTTCGTTATACTAAAGACGAAAACGGTTCGTTTCTGCAAAACGATCCCCTTGGCCAAAAACCACTGTAACCCAGGTGCTGGGTGTACAGCACCAGGAGGCGTCTATGAGTCGAGATCGTAGTAGGATGCAACCGCATCACAGATCCTACGGTAGGAAGGAGGTGATCCTATCTACGAGAGGCTAATCCCCTCTCATCGACGCCACCCCTACAACCGTCAACATTCTGAAGCGCTGATTGAAAGGTCAGCGCTTTTCATTTTTACGACTGTTTTTCCAGTAAAGCAATTTCTCGGCCCACCACCTGGTCGGGTCGGCTGTACAGTACCGTGCCACGTGGAGTAGAACGGAACCAGGCCTGCTCTGGCATCCACGTGGGCGGGCTGATGACCCGCAAACCTGCTTTCTTCACGGCGTCTTGCAGCTGCAAGAAGTACCCACGTTTTTCCACTTGGAAGAATGGCCAGACCATGGCCGCACGGCCACCAGGGCGCAGCACTGCTGCTAATGCGTTGACCCACTGTTCGTACTGTTGGCTGAGCGCTGAGATGAGGGGCAACAGCACCCGTCCTTGTGGTGTACCACGCTGCGGCGGACCCAAGTACGGCTCCGTGGCAATGACGTCTATGGAATTGGGTTTAACGTGCTTGGCAATGTCACCGGCATCGGCGCGGAAAACGCGAATGTCTTTCGTCACCTGAGTGTGCGCCTGCAGCCAACTAACATTCACGGTGGAATCTTGCACAGCTTTATCGCTCATGTCTGCACCCACAATGTGCTCCACCCCCAAGAGCGCGGCTT
>CAZBMC010000121.1:0-1902 GCA_964493065.1 uncultured Gammaproteobacteria bacterium | reverse complement strand
GACTGCACATGCGTACACCCCTCGAAGTGATTCCAAGCTATTGACTAGAGAACAGTGCAGTCCATCGGGGTAAAACCATACTTCGCATGACAGAATGTCCTTTGTGTCGTACAATATCAGGCATGGCTGCCCCCATCAAAAAACTCCTCACCGACTTCCTGGAGTATTTGGAAGTGGAGAAGAATGTCTCCCCACTCACGGTAAAAAATTACGGCTTCTACCTGAAGCGCTTTGTGGACTGGGGCAAGCTGGAGAAAGCCACGGACGTGACGGTGGAAAAGGTGCGGCAGTTCCGCTTGTTCTTGAACCGCCAGCTGAACCACCAGAAAGAAGCACTGAAAGCCAGTACCCGGAATTACCATTTGATTGCCCTGCGCGCATTTTTGAAGTACCTGGCGAAGCGTGACGTGCCCAGCCTCGCTGCAGAGAAGGTGGAACTTGCGAAGCAGACCGAACGGCAAGTGAGCTTTTTGGAAGGGACGGACTTGGAACGGTTCTTGGAAGCACCATTGAAATTGGAACAACCAGATTTGCTGAAAGCCCGAGACAAGGCTATTCTGGAGCTCCTCTTCTCCACGGGGTTACGCGTGTCGGAATTAGCGAATCTGAAGAAGGACGGTATCAATTTGGAGAAAGACGAATTTACCGTGCGAGGCAAAGGCGGAAAATTGCGCGTCGTCTTCCTCTCCCACAATGCGCGGCATTGGGTGGGCGCGTACCTGAAAGCGCGGAACGATGATGAGCCGTGGATTTTCCTGCGGCATGACCGGGCCATTAAACGTTCTGGTACAGAACTGAAGCCGTTGACCTCACGTTCGATTCAGCGTTTAGTGCAGCACTATGCCACTGTAGCCGGCATTACCAAGCGCATCACACCGCACACCCTGCGGCACTCCTACGCCACCGACTTACTCATGAACGGCGCCGACATCCGCAGCGTGCAGTCCATGCTTGGCCACGCCAGCATTACCACCACCCAAATTTACACCCACGTCACCAACCAGCAACTCCGCGAAGTGTACCAGGCTTACCACGGCCGGCGCCGGAAGAAAGACTTATCCAAATAACCTATTATGAAATACCTCATGATTGCTTTTGTCCTGGCTGCCACCATCATCATTATTGCTGGCCATGGTTTGCTCTTCCTCTCTTGGGTGAAATTCTTCCATATCACTTCGCATAACCTAAAACTCTGGCTCGGCATTGCCTTAGGCGTACTCAGCATCAGCTTCTTAGTAACCATCCTGCTGGTGCATGCGGTGGAAACACGGTATACCGATGGCCTCTACGCCGGCGCTTCGGCGTGGCTAGGGTTTGTTTGGAATGCCACCCTTGCTGTCGCACTTACGTGGGGCCTCATTGGTTTAGGAAAATTGGCGAAGGTAAATCTCCCCATCGGTGCTCTTTCTGGCCTTCTCCTTGCTATCGCGTTGGGCGTAAGTGTGTACGGCATCTGGAATGCCTTCCACCCAGTGGTCAAACGGATTACAGTTCGCCTGCCCAATCTGCCCGAGACGTGGAAAGGCCGGGTAGCGGTGCAGCTCTCCGACATCCACCTGGGACCCATTCACCGCACGGGCTTCCTCGACGATGTTCTGCGCCTGACGAAAAAGGAAAACCCGGACATTGTGTTTGTTACTGGTGATTTGTTTGACGGCGGCGGTGCGGATATTGAAAAACTACCTCTCGCTTTTAATACGCTCACCCCACCCCTGGGCACCTTCTTCAATACCGGGAACCATGAGCAGTACCTGGGTTTGGAAAAATCCCTGGCGGCCATTGCCAAAACGAACTTGCGCGTACTGCGCAATGAAATTGCTGATGTGGATGGTATGCAAATTGCCGGCCTGGACTACGCGGACAAGCCAGACCGTACTTTAATCCAAAATGTGCTCGCCAAGC
>CAZBMC010000120.1:0-1903 GCA_964493065.1 uncultured Gammaproteobacteria bacterium | reverse complement strand
ACCCCGGACGCATTGAAGAAGCTGTTGCCCAAGCCAAGAAAGACATTTCCCAGGAAATGAAGAAGGCCGGTGAAGAAGCAGCGTACGAAGTGGGTGTGGCTGGCTTGGATCCAAAACTCCTGCAACTCGTGGGTCGGTTGAAGTACCGCACCAGTTACGGCCAGAATGTGCTCCGCCACTCCGTGGAAGTTGCAATTGTGGCTGGCCTGCTAGCCGAAGAGTTGAATGCCAACGTGAGCGTGTGTAAGAAAGGTGGTTTGCTGCACGACATTGGCAAAGCCTTGGACCATGACATCCAGGGCACGCATCCAGAAATTGGCTACGACATCCTCCGCCGAAAGTTCCGCATGCCTGAGGAAGTTGCGTACCAGTGCATTTCCCACCATGAAGATAGTCCTAAGACGTTGGAAGGTGCCATTGTGAAAGCTGCGGACGCAATTTCCGGTTCACGCCCTGGTGCGCGCAAGGACAGCATTGAGCAGTACATCCAACGCTTGGAAGACTTGGAACGCTTAGCCGGTGGGTTTGAAGGGGTTGATAAAGCCTACGCCATCCAAGCTGGTCGGGAAATTCGGGTGTTCGTCACTCCAGAGAAGTTGGACGACTTTGGCGCCATCAAGCTCGCCCGGGAAATTGCCAATGGGATTGAAAAAGAGTTGCAGTACCCAGGGGAAATTAAAGTGACAGTCATTCGTGAACGGCGAGTAGTTGAGTACGCACGCTAAGATTTCATGGCACACTTTCGCATTCTCTTCCTTGGTGACATTGTTGGGAAACCTGGCCGCGCAGTAGTGAGCCAGGTTTTGCCGCAGCTGCAAAAGGAATTTGCACCAGACCTGATTTTGGCCAACGTGGAAAATCTAGCGCATGGCAAAGGACTGACCAAGAAGACCTGGGCGGAAGTGCAAGCCGTTGGGGTGATGATTGGCACATCTGGGAACCACATTCTGAGCAAGGAAATGGATGCTGCAGCACTCCTCACTGACCCAGACACGCATGTTCTGCGACCAGCAAATTACCCCTCTACTTTCCCGGGTGTTGGCGCGAAGGTTTTTCCCATTGCCGACAAGCAGGTGCTAGTGATGAATTTGAGTGGTGAAGTGAACATGGCGCACGAACCAACTTCGCCTTTCATCGCGGTTGAAAAATTGTTGACCGAGAATCCCACGCATGACGTTGCGATTCTAGACCTCCATGCTGAAGCGACGAGCGAAAAGGTAGCTATGGGTTGGTACGTGGATGGACGGGTGACACTCGTCGTTGGCACCCATACCCATGTCCCCACAGCAGATTGCCGCATTCTCCCGGGTGGCACAGCCTACGTGACTGACCTGGGCATGTGCGGATTGCAGAACGGGATCATTGGCGTGGATCGCGAGGCAATCATGCCGCGGTTCTTAGAGAACCGAAAGCCCCCACACGAAATTGCCGAACACGGACCCGTGCAATTTTGCAGTGTCTTGGTGGTCGTGGACGATGCGGGGAAGGCAACGGCAATCCAGCGCATTGACCGGCAAAGTACGGTATAATAGGAACAGCTACTTTTTGTGATCCGAAAGGGGGTGAGCCGTATGAACAAAGCTGAACTCATTGATCGCCTAGCGGAAAAGCTGAACTTGCCGAAGAAGCAAGTGGAAGACGTGTTGGAAGCTTTTCAGAAAACCGTTATGGAAACCCTGCAAGCGAGCGGCGAGGTAACCCTCACAGGTTTTGGCACGTTCATGGCCAAAGAGCGTTCCGCACGTACCGGCGTCAACCCCCAGAATCCAACCGAGAAAATTCAGATTGCTGCAGTCCGCGTTCCCAAGTTCAAAGCTGGCAAAGCCCTGAAAGACTGTTTGAAGCACCCAGCGTAATGTATCGCATGAATGAAAAAGCCCCGGCCAGATGGTCGGGGCGTTTG
>CAZBMC010000119.1:0-2148 GCA_964493065.1 uncultured Gammaproteobacteria bacterium | reverse complement strand
GGCGCCATGTTCGCCGGCATTGTTATGCTCTTCATTGCCACGGCTATTGTTGCATCCTTCGTGGTGTTCTTGGTGCAACGGATGATCATGCTGTGGATTTACATCATCCTTTCACCGTTGGCGTACATGATGGCAGTGCTGCCTGGTAGCTTGGGTCGTTTCTGGGGTGGATGGTGGGACACGTTCATGAAGTACCTCATCCGTGGGCCGGTCATTGGGTTTTACTTGTGGTTGGCGTTCACCATTGCGTCATTCACGAATAACAACTTCACCAGCGGCTCGCCAACATCGAGTGTGGATCTGTTGGGCACAAATTCCGGGGTGACCAATTCCAGCGTGGCGTACTTTGCGAACCAAGCGTCTACGGGTGCAAACGTCCTGAACTACGTGGTGTTCGCCGCGCTGCTGGTAGCAGGTTTGCAACAAGCCGCGGCCGCGGGCGGCGTGGCCGGGAAAATGGCCGGTAAGTCCATGGCCACGTTTGAGAAGTGGGGGTCGAATCTTGGCAAAGGCGCCGGCGCACTCGCATTGGCACCAGTGAAGTACGCAGGGGACGTTGCCAAGCGACCGGCCGTGAGCGCTGCTGAGAAAACCTTGGGCTTCATGAGTAAGATGCCGATCATTGGGGGTGCGGCCATGGCCATGAATTCCCGTTTACGTAATAAATCTCAACGGGCAGATGACGCTCAGGCGAAGATGGTGGAAAATCTGTCTGCTTCCGAGCTTATTAATCTTGGGACCGGAAGCGCAGTTAGTGCAACTGCGGCCGCCCGACGGAAGGTTGCCATTGAGAAGTTGATGAACACTGGGCAATTGAGTAAGGCGAATGATGTACAACGAGCAAATATGTTGGCGCAGTATGAAAAAGATATCGGCATGACGATTAAAGAAGATTCAAATGGTAAGCTGTCTGATTTTGCTACTGACCAGCAAGGGTTGAAAATTTATAAAGAGTACTTGAAGAAAAATCCAACACGTATGGGTGACCACATGTTGGAAGCTCGACGTGCTGGGAATCGTCCATTAGCTGCGTACTGGCAGAAGCGTATTGAGAATTCTGCAGAAAGCCTTCGGCCAAATGACATTGCGGAAATGTCTGATTCGGCTTGGTACGATTCTGGCGCCAGTGTGCCAACTGCCTTTGGTCTTCTGGCCGCCCCAATATTGCAACGTCGTGCATCTACAAATGCTGATTTCTTAAAACGTGTTCGTCAAGAAGCGCCAGCATCCAATATTGCTTCAATGAATAATGCGCTTGGGTACACGTATTTTCAGGCTGGCGCTGGGGGGGTGAAGCTTGCGACACCAGGCGCAATTCCAGAAGCTCCCCAGCAAAGCCGGAGAGCTGCAGCGCAGGCGAAGATCACTGGTTTACGGAGTTTTGGTGCCGGGAGTGAAAATATGTTGGGCATTGATAAAGAAACGGCAAAGCAAATACTTGGAGTACAAAATATTCACGGTGCAACCCTGGGTGGGGCCCAGAAAAATAAGGCCGCCGCAGATGTTGGAAATATTCTCGATGAGCAGATTGCTGACATTGATAAGCAGCTCGTTAAGAATGCTGAAGAGCAATCTGAGGCACAGCGAATGGTCCTTGCGCCCAAAGAGCAAGCAACCCGCCTAGAGGAACTTGCAAAGGAGAAAACTCGACTAGAGCGAGAGCGAGCGACAATTAGTACTGCGCAGCAACGACTAGCAGATCCCGATAAGCTCAAGTCATTGCAGTTTGTCGTTCGTGACCGTGATGAGGGTGCATTTGGTAATCTAAAAGCCGAAGAAGAGATGCACGAATCTCTTGAAATGATTGATCCTGATCGTTCATTGCGAAATCAAATTATTGATACAATGTTCACCGCTGAAGAGAGAGCGAATATTACCGAAAAGGCGCAAGAGGAAGATCCAAACCGGTACATTAGTATTGAGCATGCATTTGACGAGTATTTTGCGAAAGGATTAGCAAATTCTGGGAAGTACGGAGGGAACGCACCCGATTCTGTAAAACTGAAAAATGGCCTTGACTTAATGTTCCGCCGACAGGCTGAAGCAAAAGGTGTGAAGCTGCGCTTTGTTGGTGGTGGCCAGGAGCAAGCCAAAGCACCGCAGAGTGAATTCGTTGATAAGGAAGCTGAAATGAAGTACTTGGATGCA
>CAZBMC010000118.1:0-2164 GCA_964493065.1 uncultured Gammaproteobacteria bacterium | reverse complement strand
TTTGCGTTGCTGTTTGCATTTGCATTTCCATTCGCGTTCCCATTGACGTTGGTGTTTGCGTTGGCATTCGCATTCACATTTGCGGTATTGGTCACTAAATTCGTGTTATTTGTATTTGCCGCATTCTTGTTGAAAATGTCCGTGAAGAACAGCGCTGCAACCACACCCAAACCAACCACCACAATGATGCTGATGGCAATAATCAATCCACGGCCAGAACCTTTGGGTTTTGGTGCACCCATAGGCAGGCCCTTGCCTGGCGCGCCACCACCCAAGAACCGCTCGGGCATGGTGTGAATTTCCAGAGGGGTGCTGGGGGGTGCTGGGGCGCGGGGCGCCTCTGGTGCGGGTTGATTGGAGGGGGTGACAGATTCAAACATATATTTTTGCTTTATGAATTAGTATTCGTAAGAGAATTTTTTGCGGCTTGGAAATCCCGGAGGAAACCCGCGCCTTTTGGATTATACCCTTTTTTTACCTCGACGCCATCTGGGTTGGCATCGCTATCTGTATCCGGCTTCCGCGGATCAGTCTTGTACACCCGCACTTCGTCAAAGTCTGAGAGTTCATCACCATCCGTATCAGCCTTCTTGGGGTCTGTACCTGCGGCTTGTTCATCCGCATCCGAAAGCCCGTCTTTGTCTGCATCCGGAGCGGTCTCGGGTACGGTTAAATTTTTAGGTGTGTCCCCTGCTGCAGTGGCCTGCGTCGTATTCACATTCGCCTGTCCGGTACGTGCAACATTCGTATTTGCATTTTGATTTTTCCGTTGCAAGGTAATGGCTACAATGCCAAGCCCAAGCACTAGAACCAAGGCAGCGAGAGACAAGAGCACCCAGCGCCGGGATTTTTGCTGGGGCGCAAGGGTGGCGGGAAAGACTGGCACAGCTGTTGGCCGCGGCTGCAACGGTGCAACCGAACGACGTGCCCCTGTCGGCTGCTGGTCAACGTTTTGGAATATATCTTCGGGTTGCTTGGGCATAGGTAGGTTGCGTTTCAACTTACGTGCACGGAGGACTGACGCACGATCCAGAAATTGGCGCACAGACCGCAGTATTATTGCAAGCGGAGAAATCGCAACACTGCTGCGTTCCACTCATGCACGTAACCCCTAAGCTTGCAGGTCCGCACTGCACCGGTACTGATGCATTCACGGTAATGGTTGCTTCAACCTGCCCCTGCGCACTGCTGGTGTCCGTTGCCGTAATCCGTATTCGGTAATTATGCGCTGCAGCTGGTGTCCAGTCTGAAATATTCAGGTTCCACGTACTGGTACTCGAAGCGTTGTAGTAATTCGTCAGGTTGGGATAGTCAAAGGATGCTGACGGAGTTGTGAGGTCATCAATCCGCACGGCCAGCGTATCCAGGTTATTATTGGTATCTGTAATGGTAGCGCGTATCGGTACAATCGTTGATGTCAGGACTGTTACACCATTCGTTGGCTGCGCCAGCGTTATGGATGGGGGCACATTCAAGTCGGCAACGGTGACGAGGACTGTGGTTGCTGCCACTTGCGGTAAGAAATCATTCGCTTGAAAGACAAGTGAGTACTGGCCAGCTTCGGTTGGGGTCCAGGTGAAGGTGTGCGTTGCTGAAAGGGTTGGTGGAGTTTCGGGATAGGCCACAGAATCGTTTGGAATTGGAATGTTTACATACGGCGGAGTTGCAGTTAGCACAGAAACGCTCATCCCCGCTAACGCGTGATCGTCAGATGCTTGTATTTGAATGGTTACGGGAGAACCAAGTGGCAATGGGCTTGTGCCATTGGGGGAATATGCGGTAATTATCGGCCGCGCATCATTCGTCGCGACTGGTTCCACATTCACCTGCAGGTCCACAGAGCGCGTGTTCCCAGCAACATCTCGCGCTACTGCGCGAAGCGTCTTTGAACCATTTGAGTAGGTTGCTAGGGTTGATTGCGTGATGGTCACGCTTCCAGTATAGAAGAGCGGGCAGGTTGTGCCACCGCAAGCGGTACCTGGAGACTGTCCAAGCGTTTCATTCGCCTGAGGCGCACCCGAAAATGAGGCTGTGCGGGAAAGGTAGAACGTAATCGACGCTATGCCAGAACCGCCCGTCAGCTGATCATCAGCAAAGGCTGCAATGGTATTCGCCACATTTTTTGCCAGAACCGAGCCGGTTGCCGTCGGCTGCGTGAAACTCA
>CAZBMC010000117.1:0-2186 GCA_964493065.1 uncultured Gammaproteobacteria bacterium | reverse complement strand
GGCAACTTGCCCACCAGCTCGTCAAACTCCTTGGCGCCGTACTTCCGCTTCAAATCTAAATTATCCCGCAAGTGCCGGAAAAACTGCTGCGCGGGAATTGCCTCCAGCAATTCGTTCCCCAACCAGTACGCTTCAACCACTCGATCATCGAAAACGTCCACGATGTGATTCGCATGCGCGATTTCCTTCAGATACGGGTACAAGGTCGCGAAGCCTTGGAGTATGTGGGATAAGCCGGGATCCGTTGCGCCAGCTTGGATGTACGCCAACACCTCGGCATTAGCATCTGGCCCGCAGAGGTGCAACTTGTTTGGACCAAAGGCGTAGCGCGTGCACCGCGCCACCCCGTCATGCAGGGTGGTTTTCTGCTGAGTAGCGCTATCGAACAAAGACATGCGCTTCAGAAAAGTGGGATTGTACTTGCTGTGAACCTATTTTTTTCTGCAGCTGTTGAAAGTACTGCCGGGTGAATTCATACTCCTTCCGATATTGCCGTCGTAATTCCGGAAATGCAATAGAATTCCACTTCTTCTGCAAATGTCCTTCCGCCAATGCCCAGGCGGTTATTTCTTCAGCCGAGTAGCGCCGGATAGAAAGAGGAAGTAAAATGCGGTACACCCCAATTGCCCCAAACGCATCTATTTTATCAAATGCTTTAAAAATCTTGCCTTCAAGGCTCATTGTAGCTTTCGCACTCCGATGCCCGGCGATGGCTTCTGTAACAATGGGGATTTTCTCTTTTGGAAAATGGATACGACGCAGCAACCGTTCAGCAATCCGAGCGGATTTCACTTCATGATTTTTCGGGGAGGATTGATTAAAACTGGAAACATCGTGGAGCAAGCAGCAGGCCACGAGAACGTCCATATCTACACCCTTCTTCCGACCAAAAGCTTCTGCGGTTTTCCATACCCGGATATGGTGCTCTGGCCCATGGCAAAGCAAAAACTTATGGCTACGCTCCCATAGTTTCCACAATTCCCGCTCGATGATGCGTTCCCATTTTCTATACGCCATCCGACCGGATTTCATATTTACCTACTTGATTCCTGAGTAACAGTATTAACTGAGACCTGATCTCGACGTAAAGACCAAATGAGCAACGCCGAACCCAACGTCACCAAACCCCCATTTACCCAGCTTTGCCAGGAAATGGGCGCGTGCTGGATTGTGCCAGAGAGCAATGCGGTAATGAAAGTAGCCGGGACGAGCAAGCTGGCCACCAGGATTGCTGGTGCTCGCTTCAAAGCGCTGTACCACGTCAGGACGTAGGCAAAGAGTAACAGACTTGGAAGTGCGACCCAGCCCCATTGCGCGAAAGAGAGTGTGCCAACAGTGCCAAGTTTTCCCTGGAATGCCACGACACCAAGCAAAATGACAGAACCCAGAACCATACGGCTGGCGACGACGGTCAGGGTGGAGAGATTTACTAATGCCCGCTTGGCAACCACATTCTCCACTGCCCAGAATAGAGTGGCACCAAGAATCATCAACTCCCCTTTCCCCAAGTGGAAATGCTGGAACCCACCCAAGGCAAATGTCCCGCCCAGCAGCGCAGCAAGTGCCACACCTTGGAGCCAGGTCACTTTCTCTTTCAACTTCCACACCGCGAGAATCGCCACCCAGATGAATAAAGTTTTGTGAATCAAGCTCCCGGTAACGGCAGAGGTTTGCTGCAACCCGTTGAAAAACAGGAGAAAGGGTATGCTACCACCAACCATCGCAATCGTAAGCAAGCGAACCCAGTCCCTTCGTTGCAAAGTCCGGAGCTCTTTCCACTGAACGAAGAGCATAACCAAGCCAATCACCAGGAGGCCAACCGTCGCATTCTTCAGAAAGGTGAAAACCGTCGCGTCTTTGATGACCGTGACGCTGAGTTTGGCTACAAAGTTGGACACGCCGGAAATGAGTGCCGTGCCCAGAGCGAGGAGAATACCGATGCGGAGGGTTTTGGTCATAGAGAGTAATGTTGTAGGTGGCGAGCTTGCTCGCCGAAAAATCTGCAAAGCAAGCTTTGCTCCTACGCTAAGAAAATTTATTTTGCAGATACATTGAGAGTTCCCCAATCCCCACCCGCTCCTGCGCCATGGTGTCCCGGTCGCGGACGGTGACCTTCTGATCCTTTTCAATCGTGTCAAAATCCACGGTCACGCAGTACGGCGTGCCAATTTCGTCCTGACGGCGGT
>CAZBMC010000116.1:1635-2192 GCA_964493065.1 uncultured Gammaproteobacteria bacterium | reverse complement strand
CCAAGCCGCAGCAGGTTGCCGGGAGTACGTGGGGAACACCGGGAGCAACATTCGCACGGTCCTGAACAGCACCTTTGAAGGTGGGAGCTACGCTCCGTGGTCTGGTGGGGTCATTAGCACGGAGAGCATTCAGTTTGGTGGCCACTCCCTTGCATTCAGTAGTTGGAATGCCAACCGAGCTGCTTTGGCGAATGCCAGTGGCCAGTCCTTACTAGCTGAAGGCAAAACGTACACGCTCAGCTTTTGGGCGAAGAAGCAGAATAGCAATGATACCGTTGAGCTCCGAAGCTACCTGATGTGGGGCGCTGGAGGGAACGACGTTGGTTCGTCGTTTGGTGGACCATTCCTCACAACCGATTGGAAGCAGTATACAGTGGGTCCGGTAACTTTTTCCCGTAATGGTAACGTTTACTCAGCTGATGATTTGCTGCTCTACAACAATCAGAACAACAACGCGCCGTTCTTCGTGGACAACGTCGTCCTGACTGAAGTGACGGACAGTATTTATCGCATCAAGGGTTCGCAGAAAGCCTGTGGTGGGTTTGAAGGCTGCCAGG
>CAZBMC010000116.1:0-1625 GCA_964493065.1 uncultured Gammaproteobacteria bacterium | reverse complement strand
TGCCAGGCGTACACAAACCGGGGTGGGCAAACCTCCACTTTCCAAGACTTCACCAAGCTCTGCAAAACAGAGAAGGTTGGGTGTGAAGCACTCATCAACACCCAGAACAGTTTGCGTACGCCGTTCGCGCAGACGAACACGGTGTCTAGCCTGCGTGGAGATGTGGACGGGAACGGGAAGATTGACCAAGTCGATTGGGAATACTTATTACGGTATGTCTCTGGGAATGGTCCGGCTCCAAATCCTTTGGTTAGTGGCGACATTGACGGTACTGGACTTGTTACTATTTCGGATGCAGTCATCCTCGGGGGGTATCTAAACGGTGTAAACACGATTACTGCGGCTCCACTCCCTGGTGACACTATTACCACCCCAGCCGACGTGGTGGAATACTGGGTGAATGATCCGCAGAAAGCTTGTCGAGCTGAAGATAAAGCTTGCCGCGCTTTGGGTCGGCAGTCTGTAGCCTTGGAAATTGGCGTGGTGAGCACGGACGTCACTCTGGAATTGCAAGGAATGCAAACGCAGTACCTGAAGAATGATCCTGATGCGTACGATCAGATTCTCTGCAGCCGCCAAGCACTGAGCTGTGAGGAATTCAAGACCCCAGAAGGGAGCACTGCGTACTTCAAAAATCCAGCGAATAACGTCTGTGACTACGATGCGGCAAGCCAAACCTGGAAACACCGTGGTTCTGGCAAAGTGTGTCCAACGCAGAAGATTGCGAATGTACCTCCTGCGGTGCCGTATGGTGGTTTTGCTGGTACCTGCCCTGGTGACCAAAGTGGCTGCACCGGGTACTTAGATCCTGTTGGTACCGGTGAAGAAATTGTCGTCAATGGAACATTTGAATCGTACCAAGCAAGCTCTGGCATTCCGGCGGCATTCTTGCCGGCACCTGCGCAGCGGCCGCAGGGATGGGCGATTTTTGGCAGCGCTGGTTGGGCATTGGAAGACTACCCAGAAACGAGCGCCGGTACTGAAGGCCGTGCTGTGCAAGTCACGTGGTCCAGTGAGAACTGGATGAACCAGAAAGTGAACCTACAACCCGACACCATGTACGTTGTTAGCGCGGATGTGAAACGAGGCGCAGGGGATAATCGACAAGCAATGCTGGCGCTCACTGATTGCGAAGCTGCACCAGGAACCGATGCGTACATCTACACCCCGGATAATTCTATGGTGCACAGGAATACTGCGGGTGATGGTGGTGCAAGTATTTTCTTCCCTGCTAATCAATTATCCGAAGATACGTACACGCGCATCAGTGGCCGGTTCTACTCCGGCACGGCACGATCGTGCGGTGTGGGCATTGGTGCGTACGGGGCGCCGTCCACTGGTGGGCACTGGTACGACAACGTGAGCATTGTGGAGACTACCACCACAACTGTGCTGAAGCAGAGCGTGGATGCAACCTCGTGCAACGGTGAGGTGAGCGCGGCAGAGGGTTGCAAACTGTTCAACGATCGTTCGAATGTGAACTTGACGTACGACGTTGACCAAAGTCCAGTGGGGAGTAATCCCACGAATCCAGATGGTAAAGGCGCTCCGAAGAGTTGCGATCCAGCGAATGGTTCCTGCGACAGCAATGTGCTACTGAAGGTGAAGCAAGACCGGGTCTGCAA
>CAZBMC010000115.1:0-2234 GCA_964493065.1 uncultured Gammaproteobacteria bacterium | reverse complement strand
GACAATATGAAGAAGTGGGCGAAAGAAGTTGGCGTGAAGGAGAGCACATTCAACAGTTGCTTGGATAAGGGGGAAATGGCTGGCAAAGTCAGTGAAGACGTCCAAGTTGCAAATAGCTTGGGTGTGTCAGGGACGCCAACCAGCTTTGTGAATGGTATTGAAGTTTCTGGTGCGCAGACCTTTGACTACGTGAAGAGCATCATTGATCAGCAACTAGCCGCTTCCTAACTGTTGGTACGCGGAAGGCACATTCTATGCTTGCCGCACCGCAGTCCGTGAATATCCTCACCATTGGTTCTTTGAGTATTCGATGGTACGGCCTCATCCTTGCCGTCGCCCTCCTCAGTGGTGTGCTCCTGGCGCAACGGTTGGGGAAGCGGGTGGGAATAGCTCCAGAGAAGCTCGTTGACCTCGCAATCATTGCAGCCGTGCTTGGGGTCATTGGCGCACGGCTCGCACACGTCTTCCAGACGTGGAGCTACTACCAGTCACACCTGCTGGAAATTGTACAAGTGTGGAAAGGCGGATTGGCATTCCATGGGGTGCTCGCTGGTGGACTGCTCGCACTGTGGCTTTTCCATCGGCGGCAGAAAATCCCGTGGCGGATTTTGCTTGATGTTGCGACGCCCGCACTCACACTGGGTCAGGTTATTGGCCGGTGGGGGAACTGGGTGAACCAAGAGCTCTACGGACGTCCAACGTCGGTACCCTGGGCGCTCGATATTGCTCCAGCAAATCGTCTGCCTGGGTATGAAGCATTCAGTACCTTCCACCCACTGTTTCTGTACGAGTCAGTGGCAAATGCGTGCATTCTTGTCGTGCTACTCCTGCTCTGGCGCCGGAAGCAAATGCAGCCGGGTACCGTTGCCGCCGTGTACTTCATTCTCTCGCCAAGTGTCCGCTTTGGCCTGGATTTCCTCCGCCTGCAGCAGACGCAGATTGGTTCGCTGACGGTTGCGCAAATCCTTAGCCCAATACTCGTGGCAGCGGGCGTCGCGCTCCTCCTCTCGAATCGTTCGCTCACCAAGCAAAGCCCCTATGTCCAACAATAATTCTGCATCACAATTTCGCTGGAAAATTTGGGGGCCAGTGATTGTTGGTATTGTCCTGGTTGGTGCCGTCATCGCATGGGCGAGCACGCGCTCAGGCCCGGTGTACGATAACCCAGACAGCGCCCGGCCATTCCTTGGGAAAGCAGATTCGGCCGTTGTGCTCACAGAGTTTTCGGATTTCCAGTGCCCAGCCTGCGGCGCAGTGCAACCCGTGGTAAAACAAGTCGTGGAGAAATATGGTGACAGAATTCGGTTTGAGTATAAGCACTACCCTTTGACTCGCATTCATGTGAATGCATACCGGGCGGCACTCGCCAGTGAATGCGCAAATGACCAGGGGAAGTTCTGGGATATGCATGACAAAATGTTTGCAAACCAGAATGCGCTGGGAGTAGGGGAGCTGAAAACCTACGCCAAGGATTTGGGTATGGATACGGCAAAATTTGACGCCTGTTTGGACAGCCGAGCTGAAAAGAAGATTGTGGACGCAGACATCAGCGAAGGCAACACCAAGAAAGTGGGCGGCACGCCCAGTTTCTTCCTGAATGGGCAGTATCTGCAACTCGCTGCTTTTACCGATTTAGAGAAAGCTGTCCAAGCCGCACTTGGCGGGGTGCAACAGGGGCCGGTGAAGTAGGGGGCGTAAGTTAGGATAGTAGTAGACAGGAATCAAGTTGTGTCAATCACTTCTTTGGTTTAGCGGTGATGGCTTGACGATTGACTTTTTTTCACATAGGCTAGTGTGGAGCGCGATTCAGCCGTGTCCTTCGCGTTCACTACGCGGGATGGAGCAGTAGCAGCTCGCCGGGCTCATAATCCGGAGGTCGGGGGTGCAAATCCCCCTCCCGCACCCAACGCAGCTCAGCGGCAACACCGAAGAGCAGCGACCAAGAATGTTTGAGAAAACTGAAAGCCGTAGAGCTAGTACGTACTATCACGATGGTATACTGGCCATGCGGCTTTCGCTGTATCTGCCGGGGTAGCTTCCGCCAGAGGCGGACCCCGCTCCGCGGGGCAGTTGGTTCGACTTCTACTGTATGCCGGGGTAGCTCAGTTGGTTAGAGCGTGGGACTCATAAGCCCAAGGTCGGCGGTTCAAATCCGCCCCCCGGTACCAGCTCGTTTCGTGCTCAGAGCTGCGCGTAGACGCATGCGCGTCTCCGCTCCGCCCGTCGCACGAAGC
>CAZBMC010000114.1:0-2237 GCA_964493065.1 uncultured Gammaproteobacteria bacterium | reverse complement strand
GGTTAAGGGTGACTATGGGTAACCCTAGTCCTGTTCCAACTGCTGGTGAATGCCCTGATTAGCCTCATTGACGAGCAGAAACTGGCGTACATTGGTTCCATTGTCTTGGGACTCAGTGATGCCCTGGTGGAACTCACGGGCGCCCTGGCGGGATTCACTCTGGTACTTCGACAGCCCAAGCTCATTGCCGCGGTTGGGCTCATCACCGGTTTAGCTGCGTCCATGTCTATGGCGGCGTCGGAGTACTTGTCCACCAAGTCGGAAGCACACGGAAAGCATCCTGCCCGTGCAGCTTTGTACACCGGCTCTGCGTACGTGGGTACGGTGGTTTTGCTTATCCTGCCCTTCCTTCTCCTACCCAATGTTTTTCTGTCACTCATCATCAGCTTGGGTTTTGCCGCAATAATCATTGCCGCGTTCACATCGTACACTGCCGTTGCCCAAGACCTTCCCTTTGGCAAGCGCTTCTGGGAAATGGCTGGCCTGAGCTTCGGCGTCGCCGCGGTTTCCTTTGGCATTGGCTACGTCATCCGGGGTCTGTTTGGGGTGGATGTGTAAAAACTACATACTTCTTTACCATCACACAAAAAGAGTGGTATAGTTTTGGCGGTGGGCGTTTCATCATTTCCTAAAAAAACATATGGCAAAGAAAAAAGTGAGTAAAACCACGGCCGGGCAAACCTGGTTCATCCGCTCCAGTCTTGGTGGATTGTCTTTCTTGCACTCCCTGGGCGTGGTGGTCTACGTCGCAATCGTAGCGGCAATCATGTCCCAAGCTGAAACACTTTTTGACGGAGGTGATACCATCTGGGCGCCCATTGTCATGCTCCTACTCTTCACCCTCTCCGCAGCCATTGTGGGCATGCTCATCTTTGGCCGGCCGGTGATGCTCTACCTGAATGGCAAACGCCAAGAAGCCGTGGCGCTCATCCTGGGCACCTTGGGTTTTCTCACTTTTGAAGTACTGCTCATTCTGGTGATCATGCTTGGGTTGCAGAGCTAACCAAATATACTTTATAACAAGAGGGGCCACACGGCTCCTCTTTTGTTTACGTGGTAAAATAGGGTCACAACTTTCAAATGACTACCACTACACCAATAACTGAAACCGCCACCTTTGCCTCCGGTTGCTTCTGGTGCACTGAGGCAATTTTTAAACGGTTAAAAGGTGTCACCAGCGTCACACCAGGGTATGCGAATGGGAAGAGCGACCACGCAACCTACGAGTCTGTCCACGCTGGTTCTGGCCACGCTGAGGCCTTACAACTCAACTTTGACCCTACAATCATTTCCTACGAGCAGCTCGTGGAAGTGTTCTTTGGCACGCATGATCCCACCACACTCAACCGCCAAGGGCATGACGTGGGTGAGGAGTACCGCTCCGCAATCCTCTTTCACACCCCAGAGCAACAGGCCATAGCCGAACAAGTAAAGACACGGCTGGAACAAGCAGGCGTGTTTTCCCGTCCCATTGTCACCAGTATTGAACCGCTCCGGAATTTTTCCCCGGCGGAAGCCGAGCACCGGGACTACTACGCAAATAATCCTGATCAACCGTACTGCCAGGTAGTAATAAGCCCCAAGGTGGCGAAGTTGCGGGAGAAGTACGCGCACTTACTTGCCGATGTCGAAACTCATTGACCAACTCCGTGGCGGAGACTTTCGCACGAACGCACGAGCAAAGAAGCTGGTAGCGAGGGTTTTGCGAAGACCCGAGCTACTGAAGGAAATCGTCCAGGCAGCATCAAACGATGATCCGCTGGTGCGTATGCGTGCTGCGGATATCCTGGAAACCGTCAGTCGAACAAAGTCCGACCTCCTCCAACCCTACAAGCACCGTATCCTCAACCAGTTAACGACCATCAATCAGCAGGAAGTGCGATGGCACGTGGCGCAAATGCTCCCGCGTCTCCAACTCACCGCGGCCGAGCGGCGGCGAGCTTGGAAAATGCTGGCTGCCTGGTATGCGGATAAGGACGAGCACAGTAAGATTGTAAAAACCTTCTCCCTCCAAGGCATGTACGAACTCTCCCTTTCCCTGCCTGCGCTGAGGAAACAAACACTGACGCGCGTGCAACAGGCGCTCCGGTCCCCTGCCTTTGCTATCAAAACCCGGGCGCGACACATTCTGGTGGACGAGGCCAAACGGCAAAAATAGTATTCTAACACACCAGGGAAGTACCCTTGACACCCAGGCCGTTTTTTCCTAAGCTGGCAAACTAACAGAAACGAGAAAA
>CAZBMC010000113.1:0-2335 GCA_964493065.1 uncultured Gammaproteobacteria bacterium | reverse complement strand
AGGTGGTAAGGAGTTTGTTGACTGCAGCTTCGGGTAACGTCCGCAGGAGCTGACGCCGCGCTGCAAGGGTGTTGCTCTTGGACACGGTGACCGCGCGTTCCACCAAGGGTTGCACGGCGCGCACTTTGGCGGTGGTGCTGGTAATCCGTCCGGTCAGCACAACACTCGTCACCATTTGCCGCAACATGGCGTTGCGAGGCGCAGCTTTCCGATCAAGGGTTGGACGGGTCTTCCGGTGTCGCATACAGAGTATTATTCAGCGTCTTCAGTCTTCTCTTTCTTGGTCGCGCGCTTCTTCTTCGCTGGTTTTTCCTCACTGACTGGAGCAACAGCAGGGACAGCCTCCAAGAGGTGCTGGAAGTGATCAACCAGGATGTGCGTGGCATCACCAAAAGCAGCCGTGGGCGAAATGGTGCCGTCAGTGCGAATGGTCAATGTCACCTTGTCGTAGTTGGTCATTTGCCCAACGCGGACGTGCTCAACAGCAAAGTTGACGTTCCGGACTGGCGTGTAAATGGCGTCCACCGCAATCACACCCAAATCCAGACGCTCTTTTTCGCGCTGCTCCACAGGGACGTAGCCGCGGCCTACACCAACAGTACACTCAATTTCCAGGTCAGCTGCTTTATCCGTGAGGGTGGCAATGACGTGCTCAGGGTTGCGGATTTCAATGTTGGATGGGCACTTGATGTCCCCAGCCGTTACGACCTTCTCCCCTTTCACCTTCAGCATTACTGTACCGCCATCACCTTCATGCACGGCCAGGCGGACACCCTTGAGATTCAGAATGAGGTCCACCACGTCTTCTTTCACATGCGGCACTGTGGCGAATTCATGGGTGGCATTGGTTATCTTCACTGCAGTAATGGCAGCGCCAGGCAAGGAGGACAGAAGCACGCGCCGCAGAGCATTGCCCAGGGTAGTGCCGTAGCCAGGGAAGCATGGCTCAATGACCACGTCCGTAACGTTGGGTTCTTTGTCCGTGAAGGAGATTTTGGAAGGGAGTTGGATGCGTTCCATATGCGTTTCGTAAACGAACTAGCGAGAGTAAAATTCAACGATGAGCTGCATGTTGAGCGGCTGCTGCACGTCGTCCCGCTCTGGGAGCCGCGCCAGCGTGGCAGAAATCTTCTCCATGTCCACGGTCAGCCACGTGGGGACAGCTTCGTGCACGCCTTTCAACCGTTCCTGCACCTGCGCCTTCACCCGGGCTGTGGGTTTGAGCGTGATGACTTCGCCAACTTTCAGGCTGTACGAAGGGATGGTCACGCGCTTGCCGTTCACCATGACCATGCCATGGCCCACGTACTGCCGGGCTTGGGCATGGGTAGAGGCAAAGCCAGCGCGGAACACGGCGTTATCCAACCGGCGCTCCAAGAGCTGCAGCAAGTGCTGGCCAGTGTCGCCCTTCTTCCGCTTGGCTTTCACAAAGTAGTTGGAAAACTGCCGTTCCAGCAAACCGTAGATGGCGCGCGCCTTCTGCTTCTCAGCCAGCTGGGTGCCGTACTCGGACATGCGGGACGCGCCCTTGGGGCCGTGCTGCCCAGTTGGGTAAGGCCGACGCGTCACTGGACACTTGGCAGCGTCGCAGAGCTTCACACCGTACCGACGGCAGCGCTTATGTTTTGGACCAAGAGTACGAGCCATAGGGAGAATTAGACGCGGCGAACTTTGGGTGCCCGGACGCCGTTGTGGGGAATAGGCGTGACATCCTTAATCGAGGTAATTGCTAAACCATTGCCAACCAAGGCGCGGATGGCCGCTTCCCGGCCGCTGCCAATGCCTTTGACGCGGACATCCACTTGACGCAACCCCACGTCCTTAATCTTTTCCATAAGCTGGCGAACAATGACGCCTGCGGCATACGGCGTGCCCTTCTTGGGGCCGCGGAAACCTGCAGCGCCGGCGGAGCGCCAGCCAATGACATTGCCGTTCAAATCCGCAATGCTCACAATGGTGTTGTTGTACGTGGCTTGCACAAAGGCAATGCCGTGCTGCACAAATTTCTTCGACTTCTTCCGCTTCTTCTTCACCGGAGCCGTTGCTTCAGCATCAGCTACAGGAGCAGAGCCGGGTAATTCGGTGTTAAAGTCGGGAAGCACTTTTTCTTGATCGTCAGACATAGAGGCGGGTTAGGTCTTCTCTGCTGAAGGTTTGCGGCCACTGCCCATGGTGCGGCGGACGTTGCCACGGGTCGTGCGAGAATTGGTCTTGGTGCGTTGGCCGTGCACGGGTAAATTGCGTGCGTGGCGCATGCCGCGGTGCGAGTTAATTTCTTTCAAACGCTTGATGTTCATAAGAATGTCGCGGCGCAGATCCCCTTCCACCTTGTGCC
>CAZBMC010000112.1:0-2360 GCA_964493065.1 uncultured Gammaproteobacteria bacterium | reverse complement strand
AAGCCCAGTTCGTCCGCCGCGCACACCATCCCCTCAGAGGCGACCCCGCGGATGGTGGCTTTTTCCAAGGTCAGGCCATTGGGCAAGGTTGTACCAGGCAAAGCAACCGGGACTTTCTGACCAACCGCAATGTTGGGCGCACCGCAGACAATGGTCCGGGGCGCGTTCGCATTCACCTGCACCTGGCATACGCGGAGCCGGTCAGCATTCGGGTGCTTCTCCACTTTCAAAACGTGACCCACCACCACGCCGTCCACCTTTGGCCCACGCTCAATCTTCTCCACTTCCGAACCAGACAATGTCAAAGCATCAGCCAGCTTCTCAGCGGAGAGCCGGACGGGGACGAAATCCTTGAGCCAGGAAAGTGGAAGCTTCATGAAATAAATTATTCTGCTTCGGGTTGCATGGTGCGGAGTGTTTTGGCCAAGCGGTACGCGGTGGTATCCCGCTTCCCATCAAATTCCTCCAAGCGATGGCGCAAGAGTTTGCCAAATTTCTGCCGAAAGTACGGACTGGGTGATTTCTGCACTTGCTGCCAGGCGTGGTAGAGCGCAATATCATCCTGATCCAATTCTTCCTCTCGCATGTGCAGAATTGCATCTTGCGCTTCCACTGGTTGGGAAGACCGGTTAGCTTTCCAGTCTTTCAGGTCACGCTGCAAATGTTCTAACCACTCCTCCTCTTTTCCGGTGAGTTCCATTTCTTTTTCTACTTCCATATCTTTTTCGTCAGGAAGAATTTCTTCTTCGGCTTCTTCAATGGCTTCAACGTGTTCCATGGAATTCGGTTCCGCAAACGATTTTGGATCGTGCATACAGTACGTGCTTAAGAGTGAAACTGTTGGAGAAAGCGAAGGTCACCACTGAGGAATTGGCGGACGTCGGTAATGCCGTGCTTGAGCATGACCAGGCGCTCCACGCCCATGCCAAAGGCGAAGCCCGAGAACTTCTTGGGATCCACACCCATGTTGCGCAAAACAATGGGGTGCACCATGCCCGCTCCCAGCATTTCCAGCCAGCCAGACTGCTTGCACACGGCGCAACCTTTTCCGCCGCAGAGCAGGCAGGACATGTCTACGTCCATCCCTGGTTCCACGAACGGGTAGTAGTGCGGCCGCACGCGAGTTTTGACTTTGCCAAAGGTGTGCTGCAAGAACGCCGTGAGTGTACCGATGAGATCGGTCACCCGAAGGTTGTGATCAATAGCCAACCCTTCAATTTGGGTGAAGGTGGTTTCGTGTCCCGCATCCGTGGCTTCGTGGCGGTACACCCGGCCTGGGCAGATGACATACGCCGGCGGCTTGTGCGATTCCATGTACCGCAGCTGCACCGGCGACGTGTGCGTGCGAAGCAGCAGCGGGTTCGCACCTTTGGACTGCACGTAGTACGTGTCCCACAAATCCCGGCTGGGATGGTCTGCGGGGATGTTGAGCTTATCAAAATTGTACGCGGCAGTTTCCACTTCTGGACCGTCAGCCACGGCGTAGCCCAAGCGGGTGAAGAAATCCACCGCCGCATCCAAGAACGCAGCAATGGGGTGTGCGTGGCCGATGCTGGGGGGAATGCCTGGCCAAGTTGGGTCAAACTGCGTTTGCGTTGGCTTCGTCGCTTCCACCCGAGACCGCGCTGCAGCAATGGCCTGGGTGAGAGTAGCGCGAACCTGGCTCGCCAGCGTGCCAATCCCCGCTCGTTCGGCTGGTTCCAAGTCAGGAATCTTGGCCAGCACCTGCGCCAAAGCGCCTTTCCGGCCCAACGCCTGTACTTCCAGAGTGTCCACAGCCTTGACGTCCGCAGCCTCGCTCAAGGCCTGCAGTGTGTCTGCTTGCAGTTTTTCTAGTTGGGCTTTCATCGGGGTTGGCGTTCACCAGAGCTTTCCTGCGCCAGGAAAAACGCTTCCAGGAGAATGAAGAAGAGCGTCAGCGGTATTGCATTCCACCACGCAAACCAGCGCATGGCTTGGAGCACCAGCAAGGCTTCCACGAAGACCGCAACAATGACGCCCTGGCGCACCGAGGTTTGCAATGCCCGGAACAGCACCACGTTTTTCCCAAACCACGCCCGCAAGCCAAAACCAAAGAGCGTGACCGTCCCAGCCACGGCAAAACCCAAAGATACGCTAAAAGCCATAACCGTTATGCTGCGGTTCACGTCTGGGTTTAGTTGGGTGAGGACAATGACCCAGGCCAGCCAGGAAAACAGCGTGGCGAGGCAGAAAAAAAGCAAGTATTTCTGAAGACTCATAGATACAAAAAATGGGACGTTTGTCCCTACAAATATACCACATTCTGGCACTTTTTCCTAGGCCAAAAAGCGCAGCCGTTCCACCAAGGTGCCCTGCAATTTCTGGTTCATAGCATCCAC
>CAZBMC010000111.1:0-2393 GCA_964493065.1 uncultured Gammaproteobacteria bacterium | reverse complement strand
AACCAAGCAACCGTACCATTAAGAATTGAGTGAGGAGACTATACGGGAAAGGGTGGAGTTTGTCAAGGCGGTTGAACGAAAGAGGAGGAGAGAATCCCACGTACACTCCGAGCGTGCGTCTCCGTGCCCGCGCTCGATTGGGGATGGCTGAAGGGCGGGGTGGGTTTTGGGTGCGGCGGCGAGTGGGGTTTTTGGGTGGAGGTATGGGATGGATAAAGAGTATGGCTGGCTGCAAAAACTCCTCCCCTCCTTGCATAAGGAGGGGGTAGGGGGTGGTAACCCTTACCGAGAAGACATTGTTATACAAACGAGGTAGCAAAAAGAGCACGGTTAGTCTTGTTGGTTCCGTGTTCCGCAAGATCCTTCACTCCGCTGCGCTACGTTCAGGATGACAGAAGGGGGGTTTATGAAATTCGGTCTGGATAATTTGTAATTATGCCGTCGACCCCAATGGAACGAAGACGATTGATTCCACCTGGTACATCAACTGTCCACGGAAATACTTTCCAGTCATTCTCGTGTGCACGCATGATTAGCTTTTTGGTTACACGCTTGTTCAACGGGTGGACTGCACATGCCTGCACTTCCTGTGCTCGCCTTGCCCATCCCCATGGCCACCAAAAGAGAATCCCAATGCTGCTCTCTGGTCGTAGTCTTCGATAGCGGCGCAGGAGATCTTGGTGGAAAGATGAAATCAGTAGACTATCCTCCTGCACCTCCACTGACGCGCAAAGTTTGTGTACCAAAACGGCAACTGCTTCAGCTGCACCTTTTCCTTTCAATTCTATATTCACCTGGGTTTTCCCCGCACAGAGTCGTAGTACTTCTTCGAGTGTAGGGATGCGTTCTCCTTTTCCCGCGTCCAACTTTTTGAGTTCCGCTAACGTCAAATCCGCCACCCGGCCATGGCCGTTCGTGGTTCGATTCACCGTGGCATCGTGGATAACCACCGCCTCACCGGTTTTGCACACGTGCACGTCCAGCTCCACCATGTCACAACCCAAATCAATGGCGCGCTGAAATGAACGGAGCGTGTTCTCTGGTTCCAAACCTGCTGCGCCGCGGTGGCCAATGGTGAGCATACACGCAGTATACCTTGGTTGGCCATGGAAATACACCTCAGCCTTGACATGCAGAGCGCTTCAGATTACACTGAGCAGCAAAACCTACACACAAAAATGTTGAAAGGATGCAACATGGACTCATTAGAACGGTACGAGCACTTTACTGAGCTGTGGGGAAAACTCCCGCAAGGAAAAGTTATCGTGCAGAACCTACCTCGGGATCGGCGAACGTACACCATCGCGTACGCGTGTGGCAATCTCCGCCTCATACTCTCTTTGATTCTCAGCTCACACGGCAACGTCTCTGAAGAGATAACCCTCGTGGATAGTACGCGACCCATTGCCGCTGACCGGCTGGTGCTGTACGACCGAACGTTTGTTGGGTATCCCAAACTCCTCATCGACCTTCCAAGTCTGGACTATGCAATTCGGTCGGGTTCAGGTGCGCCCCACGATCTGTGCATGGAGCGAATGCTGCACAAGCTGTTCTGGCTAAAAAGTAATCCAGAACAATCCGAAGCTTTCCTCCGGTCGTTACGACCACACACGGAAACCGTTGGTACGCTCTCTGCCTGGCGCACCGTCTACGCGAGGGTGTAACCCAAATAAGTTCTTCCAGCAGCACCTCCTAAAGGTGCTGCTTTTTGCAAACCAAAAACCCGCTCAGTTCACGAGCGGGTTTGGGAAAGGTCATTACTTGTGCGTGATTGCCGTGCCCAGGTGTACGTGCGCAAGCGGGTCAGGCTGTGGTCGATCAATGTACTCAAAAATGTACTTCACATAACCGTAATCCGTATCAAGGTTGTTAAATACCTGACGGACGCGGAGCAATGTGACAGAACTTGTGTCGCCGATCAATTCTGTAAATAACGATCGAGGTGTCAGCGTCATTACATCCACAGTAAAGTACTGACCATCACGATTTTCCACATTCACAGCATAGGATCCAGCAGCGATAGGCAGCTTCCGACAGCTAATTACCTTCACTTGTAATGGATCGATAACACTCGCCAACACCGCAGTGTCTGCCACCCAGAAGATCGACGGGTCATAGGTGGAAACTGTTCGCTGTTGATTCGAGCCGGAATTTCCAAGCATGTAGCCAGTGCCGAACCAGAATAAACCGCTAGCATTGGCTGTGCCAAATGAAAAAACAGTTAGAAGGGTGAGCAAGGTAATGACTGTCAATGAACGCTTCATGTATTTCCTCCAATATTTTGGGTTTTGTTTTTTGACTACGAAATGTACCACTCACGGGCAAAAAAGTCAAGTGCAGTGTAATGGTTCAATAGCTTGGAATCACCTGGTAGCCTATGCGTATGTACACAA
>CAZBMC010000110.1:0-2437 GCA_964493065.1 uncultured Gammaproteobacteria bacterium | reverse complement strand
AGTACAAGCAGGAGTTCTGTTTTGAGGGAGTGAGTGTGTGCCTCACCGAAGAAAGTGCAGTTCACGAACTACTCGCGTAACCCTGCACATCGGAACAAAAACCATCCTTACAGCCTGAAGCGGATTTCCGCCTCGGGCTTTTTCTTTACCCTCGGGCCCCGGTGTGGGTACAAAAAGAGCCGCCAATGTTGGCAGCTCAAAAGTTTTTGGTTGTGCTTAGAACACGCCGAGTAGATGCAGGCCGCAGATGAAGAGCAGTACTGCCGAGACGAGAAAAGTGAGGATGACAGTCAAGAAGACTAGTGTGTAGATTACCTCAACCCATTTTGGAAATCCAAGAAGTCCCAAGATGCTCGCGCAGTATAACGCAGCGCATCCAATCACACTCAGGCCGAGGGTGATGAGCCACACCCACCAATGAGCAACAATAAATTCCATTTTCCCTCCAGATTTCGTAGGATCAATTTTGGCTTCACCTTAGGCAGGGCGGGGGAGGTTGTCAATGGCTGGTGGCTTACATTTTTCCAGGTTGCTAGAATACCCCCATGCCCCTCCTGGAAACCCTGAACCCTGCCCAAAAGCAAGCGATTACCCACACGGCTGGGCCGCTTTTGATTATTGCCGGGGCGGGGACGGGGAAGACTACCGTGGTCACCCAGCGCATTGCTTGGCTCATCACCGAGCAGAAGGTCAAGCCGGACCACATTCTGGCCCTCACGTTCACGGACAAGGCTGCCGGGGAAATGGAGGAGCGGGTGGACAAGCTGCTGCCCATGGGCTACGTGGATTTGTGGGTGAGCACGTTCCACAGCTTTTGCGAGCGGGTGCTGCGGGATCATGCTTTGGACATTGGCCTCAGCCCGGATTTCACGCTACTGGATGAGACAGACCAGGCCATTCTGATGCGGGAGAACTTGGAGAAGTTTGAACTCAACTACTACCGCCCCTTGGGCAACCCAACGAAGTTCGTCACGAGTTTGATTTCCCACTTTTCGCGTTGCAAGGATGAAGCCATTCGGCCAGAGGAGTATCTGAAGTTCGCAGAGAAACTCAAGCTCGATTTAGATCAGGTCCACGGTAGGAAGAAAAAGTCAGAAGATGATGCTGCTGAAATTGTTGAGGCAGAACGCATTAACGAAGTTGCGAATGCCTACCATACTTACCAACAATTACTCTTTGCAAAAAGCTGCTTGGATTTTGGTGATTTAATAACGCAGACGCTGTACCTCTTCCAACAGCGGCCAAAGATTTTGGAACGCTACCAAAAGCAATTCCAGTACGTGCTAGTGGATGAGTTCCAAGACACCAACTGGGCGCAGTATGAATTGGTGAAAATGCTGGCTGCCCCCAAGAACAATTTGACCGTGGTAGGGGATGATGACCAGAGTATTTACAAATTCCGCGGGGCCAGCGTGGCCAACATTCTGGCGTTCAAAAAAGATTACCCCAAGGCCAAGGAAGTAGTGCTCACAGAGAACTACCGCAGCACGCAGAATATCCTTGATCTTGCGTATGGGTTTATTCAGCATAACAACCCGAATCGGTTGGAAGTGCAGTTGGGGAATGCACCCCCCCTTACCCCCCCTTCGCAAGGGGGGGATAGTGAAGGGAAGAAGAAAGGCAGAAAAAAGAAATCCGCCCCCTCCAATGGGATTAGTAAAAAACTCGTAGCGCAGTCAGAAGAAATTGGGGAAATTGGGGTGTGGCAAATGCCAACCTTAGAGCAGGAGGCAAGTGCCGTGGTGGAGAAGATTATTACCCTGAAGAAAAAGCAGGCCGAGAGTTCGTATAATGACTTTGCTATTCTTGTTCGGGCCAATGACCATGCCACACCGTTTCTGCAGCGGCTGAAGGCGGCAAATGTGCCGTTCCAGTTCTTGGCTTCGGCTGGGCTGTACCGCCAGCCAATTATTTTGGACATTCTCAACTACCTGAAGCTCTTGGATAACTACCACGAGACCGCTAGCTTGTACCGGATTCTCACCCTCCCATTGTTGGCTATTCCTTTGCCGGATGTGATGCACATGCTAGGCGTGGCAAAGCGGGAAACGAAGTCGTTGTACGATATCACCAAGCAAGTGCGGGCGCTCACCAGTTTGCAGCCGGCCACCATTGCGTCCGTGGAAATTCTGCATGGGTGGCTGGAAGCGCACAGCCAACTGGCGCGCACGCAGCCAGTGGGGGAAGTGACGCTGAAGTTCTTGGAAGACTCGGGCATGCTGCAGCAAATTACTGGCACCACGGATGCGGAGCATCTGGAGCAGGTGGGGTTTGTGAACCAGCTGTTCCAAGTATTCCAGAGTTTCCAGAGCCGGCATGCAGAACCCACGGTGGCGAACTTCTTGCGCGAACTTGCCTTTGCCCAAGACGCTGGTGATGCCGGGACACTCAAACCCCCGGAGTGGGAGCAGGGGCCAGAGGCGGTGAAGGTGATGAC
>CAZBMC010000109.1:0-2440 GCA_964493065.1 uncultured Gammaproteobacteria bacterium | reverse complement strand
TGTCCTTTTACCACTTACGCTTATTGTTGCAATTGGGATTGGCTGGCTTATTGCAAAAACAAAAGTTGAAAAATGGAAACAAATAACATTTGGTATCGTTGGTATCTTCGCTGTTATTGGATTTGCGATTACTATTGTCACCATCTACTACAACATGAGCCGACAGTTTGCCGGCACATTTAACTTTTATGCATATTCTGCACTCGCACCTGGAAAGAATCCCTTCCAAGATACCACAAACGAAACTGAGCCAGTGCTTATGATTCGGGATGTGTGGGCTAAAGGTAGGACTGGCGAGTTAGTGAAATTTCCAAATCCAGATGGTGAATTGGTCACCTACCTATTTGTGCCCGGTAAATTTATAGAAGCACGATTAAAAGATAATACATTACATATCCCTAAAACAGAAGAGGGCGGGCTGCCAGCGATCACAGAAACATCGCTTTGGTGGGCAGTATCAAAAAACATTTACAAACTGAATTTCTCAGGAGAACCAGAATAATATAACACTGAAGTAAGCCAAATGAGTCAAGAATGAGACAGCTCGTTGTACTGTCTCATTCTGGTTTTCCGACCCCCGACTCACATGCCTTCCACCGCGAAGCGGGGTCCCGCCTAAGGCGGGAAAATCACCTTCTGGGGAAATCGCTGAAAGACCCTTATACACCTTGCGCGGGTGCGGTGCCTAACTCATACGGCCCGCCAGCTCGTTTCGCGCTCAGAGCTGCGCGTAGACGCTGCTTCGTCTCCGCTCCACCCGTCGCACGAAGCCTCGCTTTGCCCCACGAACGCGTGCTCGTCCCGCAACGGGACTGCGTGCCATGTTCGCGGGGACCCCGGAAGAACAATTATATATGCGGGTGTAGTTCAGCAGTAGAACGCTTCCTTGCCAAGGAAGAGGCCGTGGGTGCGAATCCCATCACCCGCTCCACGCGTGCAAGCGCCGTCCGCCCTCCGCGGGCGTGCTTTGCGTGCCCGCATGCGGGCTTCGGCGCAGCCCGCTCTACCCCAGAAATTCGTGCTCACTGCGTTCCGCGCCAAATTTCTGGGGGCCCCTCCAAAAACTTACAATTAAATTGAAGCGAGTAAAAGTTTTGCTCACGTTTGGATTCGCAAAAAAACTAGCCTTTTCGTCATTTCCTACATACAATACACACACCCCCCCTCCCTTTACCCGAGACACTCCGTCATGACGAACTTTTTGGTTCTCCTCCTAGCGCTGGTCGTCGTCATCAAAAGTGCTGACTGGGCCATTCGTGCGGCAGGCCGGCTGGCAAAGAGTTTTCGGATTTCCAAGTACGTCATTGGCTTCCTCATCGTCGCCGTCATTTCCATTCTGCCGGAAACTTTCATTGCCATTACCTCCGCCTTCCAAGGTGTGCCGGGTTTTGGCTTAGGCGCCCTCTTTGGCTCCAACGTAGCTGACCTCACGTTGGTCTTTGCCGTTGTTACATTCGTTGCAGTACAAAACCTCAAAATCGAGAGTGGCATTCTAAAAAATGGCTTTGTGTACATTGGCGCCATGGCCATTCCCATTATCCTGGGGCTCAACGGCCACTACTCTCGCAGTGAAGGCGCAGTCCTGATTCTGGTTGGCCTCCTCTTTTACTTCCTGGTACTTCGGAAGGATAGCAGTGGAGTCACCACCCAACGACCGCCAATCGCGAAGAAAGATATTCTCTACCTGCTGGGCAGCATGGCGCTACTGCTCATTGGGGCAAACCTGACCGTTACCTACGGCGTAGCCCTAGCCTCCACTCTGCAGGTCAATCCCATCCTCATTGGCTTACTCGTCGTGGGCATTGGTACCACCCTACCTGAACTCGCGTTCTCCATCCGTGCTGTACGCAACAAGCACGACGGCTTGGCGCTGGGCGACCTGCTAGGTACGGTCATAACCGACGCCACGATTGTGGTAGGTGTCGTTGCATTGCTTCGACCCTTCACATTCAATTCACGCATTATCTACATCACCGGCATCTTCATGCTGCTGGCGACAATTGTCCTTTTCACGCTCATGCGCTCCGGCCGAACGCTAACAAAAAGAGAAGCATTCATCCTCCTAGCTTTTTACCTGGCCTTTGTCACCGCAGAATTTTTTGCAAAAACGTAGTGAGTGAAATTGAAAGAAAGCCCGTTTTTCAAGGGTGTAAGTTTTATCAATTTTTTTTGCATGCCCACAAACGAAACGCGCATCCGCTATTGGCGGAGAGCACGCGTTTTTTCTGGGATCCCCGTTGAGCGGAAGCGCAGCCCGCTCTCGGGCGAGCACCGATCAATGGGGTCAAGCGAGGATTCGTGCGACGGGCGAATCGGTCCGCCTCTGGAGGAACACTCAACTCTGAGCGCGAAACGAGCTGGTACCGCCGGTCGGATTCGAACCGACAACCCTTTCGGGACGACATTTTAAGTGTCGCGTGTATACCGTTCCACCACGGCG
>CAZBMC010000108.1:0-2471 GCA_964493065.1 uncultured Gammaproteobacteria bacterium | reverse complement strand
GAAATGATCGTGACCGACGACTCCTGGTACGTCATTCGTAACACCCCGAACGTCACGGGTTTTGTCGGCTCAGGTACCACCCCCACTCCCATCTCCGAAGAAGAGGTGAAGGAAATTCAGAAGCGCATGGGTGTGGCGGAGCCGAAGTTCAAGATTGATATCATGGTCAGCACGCCGGTGAAGATTACTGACGGACCGTTCAAAGATTACGAAGGGAAAGTGTCTGAAGTTGATGAAGCACGTGGCAAGGTGAAAGTGCTGGTTTCCATGTTCGGCCGGGAAACGCCGGTTGAGCTCGACTTCCTCCAGGTTAAGAAGATATAGAATTATATGGCGAAGAAGATTAAGACAGTTGTTAAACTCCAAATTGTGGGTGGCCAGGCAAACCCGGCCCCTCCCGTGGGTACTGCCCTGGGGCCCCACGGCTTGAACCTTGCGGAATTCTGCAAGCGGTTCAACGATGCAACCAAAGACCGCATGGGTGAAGTGACCCCAGCGGAAATTACCATCTACGAAGACCGAACCTACGAGTTTATTCTCAAAACCGCACCAGCAGCTGACATGTTGAAGAAAGCGGCGAAGATTGAGAAAGGCTCAGCCAAGCCACTGCAGGACAAGGTTGGCAAAGTCACCAAGGCGCAAATTAAGGAAATTGCCGAGAAGAAAATGCCTGACCTGAACGCCAAAGATTTGGAAGGCGCCATGCGGATTATTGAAGGCACGGCGCGGAACATGGGCTTGACCGTTGTTGAGTAGTTTTATGTCCGACCAGAGTTCCAGCATCCGTCACCTGTACTTCTACCTCGTTGCGTTCATCGCGCTGGGTTTTGTGGTCGGTGCCGCTGTCTACATTCTCAACTTCGTTGGGAAAGTGAGCGTGTTTCCAGACGCAGACGTTTCGTTTCGTGGCACGCCGCCTGGACTCTTCTTCAACCCAAGTAAAGAAGGGGCAGCCCCCATTCTCACCGTCACCTGTACCGATTCCTGCACGCTGACCGAAGCAGATCGAACGAGTATCCGTGACTGGCAGGCAAATTACCAAACCTGGAAAGACCAACCCTCTGGTTCCACCAATCGTAACCGTGGGTTGGTGAATGCCCTCTCATTCCTCCTCGTTGCTCTGCCGGTTTTCTGGTTTCACTTCCGCACTGCACAGCGCGACTTCCACGCTGAGGAGCAGCACCCACAGCCAGATCCCAAGCGAGCGGGGCGGACAATCCGAACTTTCTACTTCTACCTAGTCGCCTTTGCGGCCATTGTCATGTTTATCATTTCCGCAGGGGTAACGGTGAACACAAGCTTGAAGACGTGGCTGCTGCATGAGGAGCCAACAACCAGCAATGTTGCAAAACCAACGGCCGTTGACGGTACCTCCGATACGCAGGGTGTCACTTCGCTGGCTGCATGTGCGGTCAAGTGCAAATTGGATGCCGCGTTGGTAACGCAACTCGCAGACTGGCAACGTGACTACACCCAAGCGAACGATGAAATGGAACGCCAGCGGACCAAAGAGTGGCAACGCACCTTGGCCATGTCCATTCCATTCCTCCTCGCGAGCATTCCGCTGTTCTGGTTGCACTGGGTGGTGATTCAACGCGAGCGAAAAACAGCCTAGATTTCATTCATTCTTTCTATGTGGCAGTTCCGCGTCGGCGGGACGTTACGACCACGTAACTTTTCATCCGTATGGCACAGCACAGTAAGCGTTACCGCGAGGTAGCCAAGAAGATCGACGCAGCAAAGACCTACCCGCTGGCCGAGGCAGTCGCTTTGGCGCAGGCAACCGCAACCACGAAGTTCACCGGTAGTGTGGAAATCCACATTCGTTTGGGCATTGACCCCAAGAAAGCAGATCAGCTGGTTCGTGGCTCCGTGGTGTTGCCGCACGGGACGGGCAAGAGCAAGCGTGTGGCTGTCTTCGCCACTGGTCCCGCAGCCGAAGCCGCCAAGAAAGCCGGGGCAGCCGTGGTGGGTGGGGAAGAGCTCATTGCCGAAGTGAAGCAGAAGAACGGTATTGACGCTGACGTTGTGGTAGCAACCCCAGATATGATGAAGCACCTGAGTGTCGTCGCAAAAATCTTGGGTCCTCGGGGGCTCATGCCAAACCCAAAGAACGAGACTGTCACTCCCGACGTGGCCAAAGCGGTGAAAGAACTTGCCGGTGGCAAAGCCACTTTCCGCAATGATGAATCTGGTAACCTGCACCAAGCGGTGGGAAAAACGAACTTCACTGCTGAACAAATTATTGCGAATGCGCAGGCCTACCTGGACGCCGTTCGACGGGTGAAGCCTGCTGCGGTGAAGGGGACGTACCTCCGCACAGTCACCCTGACCACCAGCATGGGGCCAGGAGTGCGGGTGCAAGTGTAGTTTTCGTTTTGGGTGAGGCAGCGCGTATGGTCCATGGTTGTTGTTGAAGTCAGCCCAAAACCTCACCACGTCAACCCCACACGCCGCTACACCCCAACCCT
>CAZBMC010000107.1:0-2498 GCA_964493065.1 uncultured Gammaproteobacteria bacterium | reverse complement strand
CTCTTGCCGTTGAACTTCCAGGTGCTCTTCTCTTCCACACACGTGCCGTAGATTTTGCAGCTCCCGTCATCATTTTCCTGAATGCAGGTTTGCTCATCAATGCACGCTTCCCGCCGTTGGATTTGCTGCACGCGGGGGGTAATGAAAGCACAGGTATTCGTCTTCTCCGCAGTGGCCTGCACATCACACTTTTCCGAAAAGCACGCAACAGCATCAGACGTTGCTTCAGCGCATGTACACTCTTTCCCAAAATTAGTTTCGGAATCACTGGAGCAGTAGCGAACAGAAAAATTCGTAATTCGTTGCCCACCTTCGTCGCCGTCATCGTCAATATACTCATTTGAAACCGTATCCTCAACAAATCCGGTGCGCACGCACATTGTCTCCGGCGCTTTCAGTACCCAGTTTGGGTCTACGAGTTTGTAGTACGGGCTGGTGGGATCATCAAACTTCTCCATGATTGTCCGGAGCGTGGTGTTCTGCTTGCTCACGTCCCGCACAAATTGTGCAGCCAATTCCCACCCCACCGGGATAATCCGGTTCTTCCGCAGAATGATCATGCTGCGGTAGGGGTACCCATTCAAGTACGTTGGCTCTTGGCCATTCGCTAAGAAACCAAAGGGCTTTTGGTCTGATAGCAACCCTTGGTCCAACGCTTGCTTCACCGTCAATCGTTCTTCAATTGCCCTACGGAATGGCTCGTCTAGAACGCAGCTTTCTGCTGAAACTTGACCAAGGGTCGTTGGGGTAATCACGGCAGCGTCAATTGAGCACGAAGCCAAACGACCCAAAATATCAACTGGTCCACCCGATCCGACATTCAAGGTTGCAAGGCTCGCAAATCGTTCCTTTGCCGCTGCAACACCTCCGGTTGAACCACCAAACTGGTTGAAGAGCGTGCTCTGAGAAGTTGGGTCAACTATACCCTTGTTAAAGATGCGTTCCAGTAATTTTTTTGAGAGTGTATTGGTAAAAATGCCAATAGCGTCAGCTACTGGTGAGCCGGTGTAAACCCCGTATGCACTCCCAGCATTCTGGACAGACAAACCTTCTTGAGTTGCTTGCTTGGTAATGCTTGCTGGGGTTTTAATACCCACGCCAAATGCGGTGGTCACCGGGCCAATATCATACGCATCTGACCGAACCAATTTCTCCTGTTCCACTGCTTTGCGTGCAGCTTCTCCGGTTTCTTGCGTAAGAATGAGGTACTGACCAAGCTCATTATTCTTGGGGTCAAAAATCTTTGGTAATTCTGCAAACACTTCTTTGGACTGCAGGTTATGCAAATTATCTTTCAGCTGTGTGTACGAACACGTTGAGGTGCGCCGCCGAGCAGAGCAGAGATTCTTACAAACGCTCAATTCAGATTTCAATTTTTCTTCTTCCTGTCCAATTGCTTGCTGGTAGGTTGCAACGCAGTTATCAATTGACCAATTCTCATCACAGAAAGTCAACGCATCTGCACCCAGTGTCCCCGTCCGCTGCCACTCTAAAACGGTCGCCAGAGTATTTCGCGCGGTTGGAAGATCGAGCTGCGCAAATGGGTCTGCAGGGTTACCAATGACGACAAGCGATTCAGCCATGCCGGTATCAAAATTCTTCTGGCAGGACTCTTGGCAGAAATTTGGGTTCAGGTTCACCCGAATGGCAATGTCAATTTGTGTCTTGGCCAGGCCAGGATCGCACAAACTCACCCCAAATGTATCCTTCGCAATCGTATCTAAGAAGTCGCCGGCCGCGGCATCATTGAGGTTGTTAAAATACTGCGGGTCAGTGAGGAAGAGGGGTTTCTGGCCAGTACCCGCCGAAGCAACCCAGGTTGCCGTGTCTTCGGCAATTTTGCCCAAATAGACTTTCAGAGCGTTCTTGAATGCAACGTCTGTTGCTACTTTTAGTGCCTTTTCTGCCTGCTTCGCTACCTTTTCCGCAATTTGCTGGATCTTATTGGTAATTGAATTTTGCTGCCGCTGGTACGCTGCAATAGAGTCGTAGACTACTTGAGGAATGCCAAACTGTGCTTGCGCAGGTCGGACACCTGCAAAAAACCCAAAACCTACCCCTGAGATGAGCAGGACGCTCACCAGCCCAAGCGCAAAGGTTCTGCGTGGGCTTTTCCCTGGCCGGGCTTTCCAAAAGTGGAATCGCTTAGGAGGCATTGGTATTTGCAGAAAAAGTTTCTTGGAGCGCTTGCTGGTAGATTGCTCGCAATGTATCGTCATCCATCTTGTCCAAACTCTCCGCGGGTACGCCGCCTAAAGAGAGGAAAGACCGAATCTCCGCGATGCTCAAGTTTTGCAGCTGGGACACGGTTTGGGGAAACGCATTGGTATTGCTCACACTATTGGTCGCTTGATTGGCATTTCCGGTAGCAGCATTGCTGTTCGCTGACTCTTCTGCCACCAACGCAGCGTAATTTTCCATTAGCGTAGCATCGTCAATTGCGTCCAGTTCCGTTTTGGAAGCCCCGGCGGCAATGAGCGCTTCCCGCAGCTGCGCTG
>CAZBMC010000106.1:0-2677 GCA_964493065.1 uncultured Gammaproteobacteria bacterium | reverse complement strand
AGCGTCTTTCATAGTTCGCCTACTATACCACGGTTTCAGAATTCGTCAAGGGAATGATGCTGAAAACATCTATTCTCTACCACGGGGCTTGCAAAAGAATTCAGGACATGGTAGATTCATTGCGCTTTCTATCTCACATACGTCCGGCCGCATTTTGGTGCGGCAGGCCTGCAATTCCTGGTTCCTGCACATGGGAACCCTGCGGGCACAAACGACGTAGCGGCTAATTTTCGAAAGGATAACACTATGCGCGAGGTCACACTCCTCGAAATGCTCCAAAAGGGCGTCCACTTCGGGCACCAGGAATCACGCTGGAACCCCAAGATGGATCAGTTCATCTTCACGTCCCGCAACGGGATCCACATCATTAACCTGGAATCCACCCTGGCCAAGCTCCAGGCCGCGGCGGTGTTTGCGCAGACGGTAGGCAAGGCGGGCGGAAACGTACTCTTCGTGGGCACCAAGCGCCAGGCCAAAGATATTGTCCGCCGCGCAGCTGAGCTCTGCGGCATGCCCTTTGCCGTAGAACGCTGGATTGGCGGGACGCTGACCAACTTCAGCACGATTCACGAACTCATCAAGAAGCTCCGCCGGTTGAAGAGCGAAAAGGCAGTGGGCTTGTTTGAGAAGTACACCAAGAAAGAACGCCTGACCTTCCAAGATGAAATTGAAAAATTGCAACGCGATATTGGCGGCATGGAGTACATGGACGCCCTGCCCGCAGCCTTGTTCGTGGTTGACGCAGCAAAGGAGCGGACAGCCGTGCGCGAAGCCCGGAAGATGAACATTCCGATCATTGCTATGTGCGATACGAACGCCAACCCAGATGCCGTGCAGTACGCCATTCCCGCGAATGATGATGCCACCAAGTCCATTGACCTGGTTGCCACAGTGTTGGCCGAAGCGATTGCGGAAGGGAAGAAGCTCATGCCTGCCACAGCACCAGCAGCACCGGCAACGCCAACTGTTTAACCATTTTTTTTCGAAAGGACAAATCCTATGCCCGTATCCGTTACCGATATCCAAACCCTGCGCGAACGTACTGGTGTTGGCATGATGGATGCCAAGAAGGCTTTGGAAGCGCACAACGGCGACATTGAGGCAGCCATCACCGAGCTGCGCAAGTCCGGCCAAAAGGTAGCTGACGCGAAGCAGAGCCGGCAAACCCGGGAAGGGGTGATTGGGACGTACGTCCACTCAAACAACAAAGTTGTGGGTGTCATCGCGCTCGCCTGTGAAACAGACTTCGTTGCCCGTACCGAAGCTTTTCAAGAATTGGCACATGAATTGGCCATGCACGTGGCTGCTATGTCGCCACGCTACGTAAGCAGTGAAGATATTCCAGCAGACGTACTGGCACAGGAAGAGGAAATTGCCAAGAGCCAAGCAGCAGGCAAACCTGAGGCTGTGGTGGCCAATATCGTTGCCGGAAAACTCCGCAAGTTTGCAGAAGACCACTGCTTGCTGGACCAAGTGTACTTCAAAGATGATAGCCAGCGCGTGCGCGATGTTATTGGCGCAGCCGTGCAACGCCTGGGCGAGAATATTCAAGTTCGCAGCATTGCCCGGCACGCCCTCTAAGGGCTTGGTATGCTCACCGACTGGATTCTCCTGGGGATATTCGCGGCAGCAGTCATTACCTGCGCGGTCATTATCTGGCGGAAATTGCCAACCCTGGCTGGTATCCGCATTGAAGCAACAGCGAAATTTCAAAACGAAGCAAAGAAGCAAGAAATTTTGGATCAACGTTTGCAGCAGAAGTTAGGTACCGTGGAAGTGGCCATTGCGCGCAATGCCAAACGGATTTTTGCCGGAGGCATGAGCGGACTCCAGCGCGTGCGTCAGCACTTGGTGAAGATGGAACGGGAGTACCGACGCAAAGTCATGGCGCAGAAGTCATTGGAAGATCCGTTGGCACTCCGGTCCCGAGTAGCCACCGGGTTGGCTGATGCGCAGGCTGCCTACGAGCGGGAAGAGTACGCGCGGGCGGAGCAGCTGTACGTAGATGTGGTGAGCCTGGATCCAAAGAATGCGGATGCGTACCTGGGTCTGGCCGACGTAGCTATGGCGCAGAAGAATTACCCCAACGCCCGCGAAGCCCTGCAATTCGTGCTCAAACTTCGCTCCTCCAGTGATGGTGCCTACTCTCGGCTGGGGCACATTGCCAGCGAGGAAGGGAAATTGGCCGAAGCTGAAGCCGATCTCTTGCAATCCGTAGCCTTGAATGCCAAAGTGGCTAGCACGCAGTTTGACCTGGGAGTCGTGGAAGAGCAGCTGGGGAACCAGGACCGGGCTGCAGCTGCGCTCCGTGAAGCCGTGATGCTGGAACCAGCAAATCCCAAGTACCTGGACGGAATCCTGGAGTACGCGCTCCGGCAGAAGGATCGTGCACTCGCAGAGGAAAATCTGGCTCGGTTGCGGGAAGCAAACCC
Organism: uncultured Gammaproteobacteria bacterium; assembly: GCA_964493065.1. Classification (GTDB taxonomy): domain Bacteria; phylum Patescibacteriota; class Patescibacteriia; order PEXW01; family PEXW01; genus JBAYJA01. The sequence continues at coordinate 245 of CAZBMC010000106.1, read as the reverse complement.
AGAAAACCAGAAGATTAAAGAATTTGCAGAACGCATTGCTCAGCTCGCCCAGAAAGCAGAAACCAAAACCGCAAAGTAGGGGAGTTGCAGTTTTCCAAATTGAAAGTCAGTATTGTGTGCCGATGTAGCTCAGTGGTAGAGCAACTCCATGGTAAGGAGTAGGTCGGCGGTTCAAATCCGCCCATCGGCTCCAGCTCGTTTCGCGCTCAGAGCTGCGCGTATCCGGTTGCTACCGAATCCGCTCC
>CAZBMC010000105.1:0-2779 GCA_964493065.1 uncultured Gammaproteobacteria bacterium | reverse complement strand
AAGGAGGGGAGCTGCAGAGGTCGTCGGTATACCAAAAAGCCCCGCGCAGATGCACAGGGTTTTGGTAATGGAGTACGATGTACACCTTTCACATGTATAGTGTGTTTTTTGGTATACTACCCTCATGTTCCAGACCCGAACTTTTGCGTTGCCTGATGGTGAGGTTATTACCTTTGGGGACACCCGACAGGGGGGCACAGATACCCGGCCAGTTCTGCTACTTCTTCCTGGGCAGAAGCGGCTGCCTCCAGGCCAATTGTCAGGCGACTTCATTGCCGAACAGATAGACTTCCTGTTGCAGGAATTCCGGGTGATCATGTGGAACTACCGGTTCAACGACTACCCCGGTGAAAAAATAAACATTCCCCGGTTGGCGCAAGACCTGGTGGCATTTTTGGCAGCAGAAAAAATTGACCAAGTGTGCTTGTACGGCTACTCGTACGGCGGCATGGTCGCCATTCGCCTGGCAAACCTGGTGCCGCAGAAGATCAAAGCTATGGTACTGCTCAATGCCTTTCCATACCTCTCCTTTACCTGGTTTGGTTTCAACCGGATTACCCTGCGGTTCCTGCTACACCTGGCCGTGATTCCCAGCAACGTCTCGTCTCACATTCGGGAGAGTATGTACCCGTCATTCCGGCAGCACCCAAATGGATACCACGGCATGCTTGGCCGATTCTTTGACTGGCTGTGCCACCGCTGGTTGGATAGTATATGGATTCACATCTGGAGTCCGCGCATTTGGTCAGCGTTGAAAGACGATGTGCGGCCACTGCTGCCTAGCATTCCTGCCCCGACCCTGATTTTGGGTGGCCGAGCTGACGCGGCGTGCTCGTTGGAATCTGCGCGGGAGTTCAAGCAGGGGTTGCCCAACAGCCAGCTGGAAGTTTTGGACAGCGCGGGGCACTACACCGTGCGCATTTGGCCAGAGTCTTTCAACCGGCCCATTCGGGCATTCCTGGTACAGCAGTACGGGCTGCCAGAAACGGCCATGCCCATCCCGCACCGAACGCCGCCGGCGCCCATGCCCCCGGTTCGCCTGCTGCGGACGCTCGTGGTACAGTATTGGCAGTGGCTTCGTTCCCGCTTTCGCTAAGCTGCAATGAACATCGGCATTGTTTCGGAATCCTACTACCCGGCAGTTGGGGGGATTTCCGAACACATCCACAACTTGGCCGCGGCGCTTCGGTTGCGCGGGCATAGTGTGAAAATAATCACCACGTCCTATGGCGAGTACGCTGACGCGCCGTTCAACGGCCCGGACGTGCTCCGGATTGGGAAGGTCTTCAACTTTCATAAAAATGGATCTGAGTCGCACGTCGCCATTGGCCGGCACCTGAGCCAGCAGCTACGAGACATTTTTGCCAAAGAGCGGTTTGACGTGCTGCACATTCACGCGCCAGAACAGCCCATGCTGTCCCAGCTGAGCCTGCTGAATTCGAACACCGTCAACGTGGGAACGTTCCACGCGCAGTATGACCGAAGCTTGCCGCTGGGTTTTTGCCGACCGCTGGTGGCGCCGGGTATGGCACGCTTGCACGCTCGCATTGTCGTGTCTGAGGCTGCCCAGCAATCCATTGCCAAGTACTTCCCAGAGGGTGCGTATACGACCGTGCCCAACGGTGTGAACGTTGCGCATTTTGCCAGCGGCAAACCGTTGGCGGAGTACGCCGACCGGCCCAACATTCTCTTCGTGGGAAATTTTGTAATTCGGAAAGGTTTTGTCCATTTGCTCGAAGCTTTTTTGGAATTGCGGAAGCAGATGCCGCAGGCTCGTTTGCTGGCAGTGGGGGATGGGAACCTGCGTGCAACCTACGAACGTGAGCTGGGTGACCTGGTCGGAAAAGATGTGATTTTCACCGGCCGCGTGCCCAACGAAGCGTTGCCCAACTATTACGCGTCCGCACAAGTGTACTGCTCACCCGCAACTGGCAGGGAAAGTTTTGGGATTGTGCTGCTGGAAGCCATGGCCGCGGGTCGGCCTGTGGTCGCTTCGGACATTCCGGGGTACCGGGCAGTGGTTGGCGCTACGCAAGCAGCGCGTCTGGTGCCGGTGGGTGATACCACAGGGTTTGCCAACGCTTTAGCAGACGTGCTCACCAATCCAGACAAAGCCCGGGCAATGGCCGAGGCTGGGCAGCGAGCAGCGAAGCAGTACGCGTGGGAAAATGTTGCCAGCCAAGTTGAGCAGGTCTACCAGCAAGCCCGCGCTGCATACCCGGCAACGGTGCCCGTGGTTCCTGGGTACCGGTGGCTCAGTGCCCTCATCCGTAGCCGCAAGTGGAAATTGGCGCGGGAGGTGGCGCGGTAATGGATTTCACTGACTCTGTACAGCAGGTCTTTGCAAGCTACGGCTTCTTTGGGTTGTACGCTGTGGTCGCTTTTGAAGCGTTCCAGTTTGTGTTCTCCACGCCCATTGGTCCTATCATCGTTTTCTTGGGAGGTTTGGCCAGCCAAAATGCATTTTCCGTGGTGACGCTCTGGCTGGTTGTGTATGCAGGAGTTGTTACCGGTGATAATCTGGGTTTTCTGGTGGGCCGGAAGTTCGGCCAACCCATACTGCATCGGTTTGGCACCAAGCTGGTGAAGAAGGAAATGTTGGACAAGGCGGAAAAGACATTTTCCAAGTATGGTGCAGTGGCCATCTTCTTCACCCGGTTCATTTTTGCAACCATCGCCGCGCCGTTGAACGTTTTAGCCGGCGCATCGGATCTACCCTGGCGCCGGTACATTGTGGCGGAGATGGCTGGGCAATTTGTCTGGACCAGTTTGTACGTTT
>CAZBMC010000104.1:0-2821 GCA_964493065.1 uncultured Gammaproteobacteria bacterium | reverse complement strand
AATCCGGTGTTGGAAAATCAGTGTTGATGGCGAACATTGCATTACAGGACATAGCTAACGGGGACGGCGTTTGCGTCGTTGACCCGCACGGTGACTTAGTCATGGACATTTTGGCGCGTCTGCCAGCAAACCGGAAAGACGACGTGATTTACTTCAATCCGTCTGATACGGAACACCCAGTGGGTTTGAATATGTTGGAAGCTGATACTCCGGAGGAGCAGGACTTTGCTGTGCAGGAAATGATTGCGATATTCATGAAACTCTTCCCGCCAGAAGTGATTGGCCCCATGTTCGAGCACAACATGCGGAACGTGATGCTCACGCTCATGGCGGACAAGGAAAATCCCGGGACCATTGTGGAAATCCCGCGCATGTTCACTGACCCCGCATTCCAGAAAATGAAAGTCTCCAAAGTAACCGATCCCATCGTCCGTGCGTTTTGGGAAAAGGAAATGGCCAAGACTAGTGACTTTCACAAATCGGAAATGCTGGGGTACCTGATTAGTAAAGTTGGCCGCTTCGTGGAAAATGCCATGATGCGGAATGTCATTGGCCAGCCGCGGAGTGGGTTTGATTTCCGGAAGATTATGGACGAAGGGAAAATTCTCCTGGTGAATTTGTCCAAAGGCACTACGGGTGAAGTGAATGCCAACCTGCTGGGTCTTATCATTGTGAGCAAATTGCAAATGACGGCCTTGCGCCGCGCGAGTTTGCCGCAGGAGCAGCGCCGAGATTTCTTCCTGCACATTGATGAATTCCAGAACTTCATTACTGATTCGGTGGCGACAATTCTCTCGGAGGCTCGGAAGTACCGCTTGAACCTTACTATTGGCCATCAGTACGTTGGCCAGTTGGTCCAAGGTGCAGATACGAAGATTCGCGATGCGGTCTTTGGGAACGTCGGTACCATCGTCGCCTTCCGAGTGGGCGTGGAAGATGCTGAAACGTTTGCCCAGGCGTTTGCACCGACATTCAGCGCGTACGATGTGACGAACGTGGAAAAGTATACGGCCATTGTGAAACTGCTGGTGGACAATGCCTCGTCCAAACCCTTCACGATGCAGACCTTGGCGTTGAACCCTGAAGTGCCAGGGCAAGCGCAGCAGCTTATTGAACTGTCCCGCATGCGGTACGGCCGCGCGCGTCAGCAGGTGGAAAGCGAAATTTTGGAACGCTCCAAACTGGGCGTCAGTGCTCCGTCACCCATGGTTGCGGAGAGTAAGGCGTAAAAGTATGTGGACAGTTCTGCTCCTGCTCGTTGGCTTTGTGGTAATCGCCTCTGCGGCGTACGCAGGGTACAAAGCTGCACCGTGGTTGCCTACCCGAGCTGCTGACGCGCAGCGCTTGGTGGATTTGGCCGCTGTCCAAAGTGGCGATGTGGTGTACGAGCTTGGTGCAGGGGATGGCCGGGTCCTGCTTCCATTTACAACAACCCAAGCTAAATCCATTGTTGGGTTTGAAATTTCTCTCGTTCCATATCTGATTGGGCTTTTTCGGATTCGAAAGTTCCGTCCGAGGGTCGACATACGCTTCCGGGATTTTTTCAACGTTTCACTTCGTGATGCCCAAGTGGTGTACTGCTTCCTTACGCCCAAAGCCATGGCGGCTTTGGCACCAAAGTTTCGGCAAGAACTGCAACCCGGCACGCGGGTGCTTTCCTACGCCTTTCCTATTCTGGGTTGGCAACCAGAGCAGGTGAGTAAACCCACGCCAGAGCAAATGGCGATATATCGGTATATAGTCGGTGGCGATTGGTGAACGGTATCGCAACCCGTATCGAATAACGGGAATTGGCGTGGGCTTACGGTACGGATTACGTAACCGAAGCCGAATACCCAAACGGGCAGCGATAGACGTCGTACGTATGCCCCCTTCCGCCTCTTGACCCCGTTCAAGCCCACGTGGTACATTCTGCCTAGGAAAACACACCCCCACACACCCTAATAAACGTATGTCAGAACAAACCCCAGACCCCATAGCAATCGTCAAACAGCTGCTCGCTGAGGCCAAAGCCTCCCTCCAGTCCGCCGAGCAGGTTTTAGCGTCCCTGGGTGGTGAAGCCGGTGAGGCAGTGAACATTGCTGCACTAGCCCGAAAAGCAGGTTCTTCGTCCATGGCTGGTGATAGCCGGGTGATTGAAGGGCTTTTTGATGGTCAGCACATGGTGGGCCCAGATGGGAAGCAGTACTCTGTACCGGCAAACTACGCATCCAAGTCGAAGTTGGTGGAAGGTGATAAATTGAAGCTCACCATTACCGGTGATGGCTCCTTCATCTACAAGCAAATTGGACCAACCGAACGTGTCCGCGTGGTTGGCAAATTGGTGCGCGATGAGCAGACCGATGAATTCCAGGTTGTGGCAAATGGCGTCAACTACCGTGTGCTCCTAGCAAGCATTACCTACTTCAAAGGTGATGTGGGTGATGACGTCGTCATTCTGCTCCCAGAAGGTCGCCAAGCACGCTGGGCAGCCGTGGAAAATATCATTAAGAAAATTCCTGGTCAGGAGTACGTTCCGCCCGTGGTTGATCCAGTGGTAGCGCCCCGTGAAATCCTGCCCGACGTATCTGAGGATGGTCAGGTTGCTGTCCAGAGCCCAGAGACGCAGGATAAGATTGACGATATTTAAGATTTTTTCGACTATAGCAAAACTGCTCCGTACGGAGCAGTTTTGCTTTTGAAGGTTTCAGGAACCTGGATTACCAGGAATTGCGACCCCCACCGAAATTGCCACCACCTGAGCGAGGAGGGCGGTTCTCCATCGGGCGCGCTTCGTTGACTGTCAACGTGCGGCCTTCGAAGTCTTTGCCATTCCACATCT
>CAZBMC010000103.1:0-2962 GCA_964493065.1 uncultured Gammaproteobacteria bacterium | reverse complement strand
GCCAGCTTGGACTGGACGCGGTTGGCGGCCTGCGCCTACTGGCCGCAGAAGCCATCAAGGGCAACCCTCGCGTCAGCAGCCACTGCTGGGGCTTCACTGACTCTGTCATCTACGATGCCGGCACGGCAGAGAGATGCACAGTCAGTGGATTGACCGTAAGTGGCGGCAACAACGACGCAGCTGCCCTGTGGCATGCCGCAGAAGTAAGTTCGCGCAGCGGCAAAAAAACAAAAATCTTGATCATGGTCTCCGACGGGAGCCCCACTGCATGTACGTGGGTATCACTAAGGAATCTGGTCAAGAAGCTCGAAAGATCAGGATTCGTGTGTATCCAAGTAGCGATTGCGCGGATACAGGAGCCTGCTTTCACTAACTTCATCGACCTTTCAGGACAAGATTTCCACACTGCAGTCGCTCAGTTTGGCAATCTCCTGAAACGTCTTGTTAGATAAGCGACTTTTCGGAAAGCGGAAGTAATTCCTATTTCCAAAGGAGTGAAGACGATGCCTCGTGCACCGCCTGTAATGGACTCGTAACCCTTGCGTTCCCATGGCAGGACAAAAAGGGCGAGTAGAAAAACAAAGTGGATGCCTGAGGAGACTATTTCCTCTATACAGGACCTAAACGCGTCTGGCACCGGTGAGGTGGATCCAGACCTCGAGCACGGAGCGCAAGCAGGCCGTTGCGCGCTGACCTAACTTCCAAATAGTCCGGAGTTAGACACAGTCAGTGGGAAATGCCCGGACTGAGGTGTGAGACCTCATTACCGAAAATCAAGACGTGCCACAGGGCGTGCACTAGCCCCAACCAAAAGTGCAAGGTCGTAGAAGAATACACCCTCCGTAAACAATGTGTATTCTTCAGAAGCACTAACCAGCTTGAACGGGAGGAGCAGCTACTCAACCTGTGGTTAGTGAGTTCACTGATTTTATGGACATCCGTAGCAAGTAACCCATACGAAACCGCAAGGCGTAGAATGGGCGATGCCATCTAATCACATTGAACTACTCGGTCGGTTACTAGACCTCAAAGGTAACCGAATCCGATCTCTATAACATAGAGGGAATCTCAAGAACTGTTTTAATCGCCGAAACTGCCAAATGCCCGCAAGGGTAGAAGCAGGTGTAGGCGGGGATTGTACCTGACGTGAATTGCCTCGTGCTCATACGCCAGTTACTATACTCCAACGGAGGAACTTCTACCAACTAGGGACTAAATGGGAACCAAAACATGAAAAGAGGTTCGTTTCTTGCTACTACACCAAAGCTCTTCGGAGTAAAGGTGGGTTTCCTAAAGAAACGAACGTAATGAAAGGAAACGGAGTGCACGAATCATGAATCAATCTGGAATGCCTCGGCAAACTGGAGCGTGAAATGGTTGTTATTGTACTCTTGGAGCATCGTCTTCGCTTGACGTGTATGTCAATTGCTGGCTTCCTAAGTCAGCCCAGATACACGTCGTGTTTCGGAAGCAATCGAAGCGTTATTGCCAAGAACGCCAATGAAACAGTGGACTTTTCAAAATAAGGTTCTCCTAGGTCCATATGAATCATAAAGGAAGAGTCATGAGACCAACAATTGAACAAGTCATGAAAAACTTCGCTCAATTCTGGGCTGCCTTTTTCCCAGAAATGAACGAAATGTCCCGAGAAGAGGCCCTCGCTTTTGCCGGCGACGCCCAAAACGGGATGTTTAACACGGCACCGGACAACGACATGGTGCCATACCAAGACCGGGTCGCCAAGGTCTACGGGGCGTACGAGGCAATGCAGTTCCAGCTGCTGACCCTGGTTCACCTGGCGACAAATATACAGGTGACCAGTAAGGCCCATATCGTTTCTCTCGGCTCCGGCCCAGGGTCATATGAACTGTGGACCCTCCGCTCGGCCGCTGGGCTGACAGCGACCCTTGTAGATCATTCGCCAGAAATGCTTGCCCGCGCGCGGCAGATCGCGGACAAGTTAGGAATAGGCGATCGGATTGAAACCCTGGTCGCCGATGCAGCTAACAGTGGCGTGGCCGACGCCAGCGCCGACATGGTCCTGTGCATCAACGCGATGCACTGGAGCACAGGTTGGCGGATGTGGATTAGAGAGATTGCCCGGGTGGCAAAACCGGGGGCGGCCGTCTTCCTGACGTGCTCCCTCGGTCACCCGCGCAGTCAGATCACGGTAGAGGAGCTGGCTACCTCCCTCGCCGAATACGGCCTCGTGCCGGTCAACTACGACTTCATCTCCCCTCCTACGGAAGGACCAGGAGGGATGGTCATGACGAGTAGCCGATTCTTCGTCGTGGCCCAGAAAAGGTAGCTATGGCACTTAACGTCAGGCTACCCTCAGTTAAAGGACAGCGGGATCCTCCCAAGGATTTCCGCTGTCCTTATTAGTACTCATTTCATAAGAGCACTTGTGGCATGAGTACTAATTATTTACCTGTATAAGATTCAAATCTTTGATTGCGTGTATAATACATCCTAAAATCCTATGTGAGGTGAGAGGCATGGCAAATATAACCTGTCCGTTTTGTGGTCGAGAAAATCTGGAAGATCCAACAGATCATCCAGTATGGGCAAAGCGATGCCCAGGCTGTAACACGTGGTACTGGCTTGCGGAAGGGTGGGTGTCGGAAGACCTGTACGCGTTGTTTGAGCTGACAGTTCCCGAGCGAACAATGCATGAGTTTGAAGATGCCCTGCTCGAGAGGGGCGATTTGGTTCTCCTCCAGAATAGATGGTATTTTCTGAGGGACCTGGAAAGCTTCAAACCAGAGCGGAGAAATGAGTTTGTAACAAACTACCTCCGAGGTAGTCTCTGGTACAGGCTCAATCCACTGAACTGGTTTTAATTTCGCATCAATAAGCACGTTTTAACGTGCAAGACCTGAGGCTCCGTCTCAGGTTTTTCTTTGTATCCACCAACCCGCTGCTGAGTTCGGTAGGACCTACATATCGTGGGTGAGCTCAG
>CAZBMC010000102.1:0-2981 GCA_964493065.1 uncultured Gammaproteobacteria bacterium | reverse complement strand
GTCCTGACGCAGGAATACAAGGACCGCCACGCCGGGTTCGTGCGCAAGCGCCGCGCAGCCGGCATCTCGGCGCCGGGCGAGACCGAGGACGGCTACCTGTTCGCGGCGGACCTCAATTCACCGCGGCGCCTCGAGACACTCGCGGACATGCTGCTCGCGCGCGGGCACGGCAGCTCGCGCGTCGAGAAAATCCTCGGCAGCAACCTCGTCAGGGTTCTGCAGGCAACGTGGAAGGCGTGACGACGGGCGTGCCGGTAGCGGGTTTCAGCAAATTCTTGGTGGAGAGCATGAGCTCTGCAGCTTCCTTTTTCGCAGCTTCGGTCAGCGGCACGTGCACGGCCATTTGGTCACCGTCGAAGTCAGCGTTGAAGGCAGTACACACCATGGGGTGCAGCTGGATTGCTTTCCCTTCAATGAGGACGGGCTGGAATGCCTGAATGCCCAAACGGTGCAGGGTCGGAGCGCGGTTCAGCAGCACGTGTGAATGCTTGGTAATTTCTTCCAGAATATCCCAGACTTCACTGCGGTCACTCTCAATGAAGCGGTTGGCGCTGCGCACGTTGTGCACGTACTCCCGCTTGATGAGCTGGGCAATGACGAAGGGTTTGAAGAGTTCCAAGGCCATGCGCTTGGGCAAGCCACACTGGTGCAGGTGCAAGTGCGAACCTACCACGATGACCGAACGGCCAGAGTAGTCCACGCGCTTTCCCAGCAAGTTCTGCCGGAACCGACCCTGCTTCCCCTTCAGCATGTCGGCAATGGACTTCAGCTGGCGCTTCTGGCCCGTGGCCGCGGTCACGGTTTTGCCGTGCCGGGCGCCGTTGTCGATGAGCGCGTCTACAGCTTCTTGCAACATGCGCTTCTCGTTGCGGGTAATCACTTCTGGGGCGTTAAGTTCCAGCAAGCGCTTCAACCGGTTGTTGCGGTTGATTACGCGGCGGTACAGGTCATTCAAGTCTGACGCAGCAAACCTGCCACCATCCAACTGCACCATGGGGCGCAGGTCGGGTGGAATCACCGGCAGGGAGGTGAGGATCATCCATTCCGGCCGAAGCTGGTTTACCTGCATGCTCTTCAGCACCTTCAAGCGGCGAATAGCTTTCCGCTGCTTCGCTTCCGAGCCGGAGGCGTGCTCTTCTTGCAATTCTTTAATCACCTCTTCCAACCGCATTTGCTGCAGCAGGAGGCGAATCGCTTCGGCGCCAATCCCCGCTTCAAACACGTGGCCGTACTTCAAGCTCAGGTCATGGTACTGCTGTTCAGAAATAATCTGCTTGGGGTGAAGCGTCTGCAGCTCTTTCTTCGCGACGGTTGCGGCGTTGTCTAAGGCATCAAGGCGCTCAGCTTTGCGTGCCGCATTGGCAGCCAGCGCATCATTTGCAGCAGCTTCGGCTTTCGCAATCTTGTCCGCATTCGCTTTTGCCGCTTCCAGATCCCGGGCTTTCTTGGCCTGAATATCAGCAGCCACGCGCTGCGTTTCGCTATCAATCATTTTCCGCTTCGTTTCCAGCTCGGCTTCAATTTGCGCCAAGGTGTCTGCCCGCAACGGTTCGTCTACGGCAGTAATGACAAAAGCAGCGAAGTACATGACCTTTTCCAGATCTTGCACGGAGAGATCCAAGCACAACCCAATCTTGGACGGGACGCCACGCAGGAACCAGATGTGGGAGACCGGAGCGGCCAGCTCAATGTGGCCCATACGCTCACGTCGCACCAGGGCGCGCGTCACTTCCACGCCGCACTTGTCGCAGACAATACCTTTGTACCGGATACGCTTGTACTTGCCGCAGTAGCATTCCCAGTCCTTGGTGGGACCAAAAATTTCTTCCGCAAACAGCCCGGACTTCTCCGGCTTCTGCGTGCGGTAGTTAATGGTTTCCGGCTTGGTGACTTCGCCGTACGACCAGCGCTTAATAGCATCGGGTGACGCTAAGCGCAGGCGAATGGCGGAAAAATCTTTGAGGGTAAGTGTGTCTTCGGGCATGGTCGTGGCGGTTAGGCGTCCGGAGACGTTGGCGGCGGGACGAGCGTGGGATCAGGTGGCACAGGCACGGCTTCTTCCAAGGGCGCGGTTTGCGCACCCAGGAGTTCCACGTCCAAGCACAAGCCTTTGAGTTCCCGTACTAGCACGTTGAACGCTTCAGGGATATTCAATTTCTGAATGGCTTCACCCTTAATGATGGATTCGTAGGCTTTGCTGCGACCCACCACGTCGTCGGACTTAATGGTGAGCATTTCCTGCAGCATGTGCGCGGCACCGTAGGCTTGCAGAGCCCACACTTCCATTTCTCCAAAGCGCTGGCCACCGAACTGGGCTTTGCCGCCCAACGGCTGCTGCGTCACCAAGGAGTATGGCCCAATGGAGCGCTGGTGAATCTTGTCTTCCACCATGTGGATGAGCTTCATCATGTACATGACTCCCACGGTCACCGGCTGCTCAAACTGCTCGCCCGTGCGACCGTCAACCAAGCGAACTTTACCGGTGGTGGGCAAACCTGCCTTGGTAAGCTGCTGGCGAATGACATCCTCGGGCACGCCATCCAGCGGTGGGCTGACCACACGGTAGCCCAAAGACTTCGCAGCCATACCCAAGTGCACTTCCATAATCTGGCCAATGTTCATACGGGAGGCTACACCCAGCGGATTGAGGATAATGTCGACAGGTGTGCCGTCCGGTAAGGCGGGCATGTCTTCCACGGCGACGATGCGGGAGATGACGCCCTTGTTCCCGTGCCGTCCGGCCATCTTGTCACCCACTTGAATCTTGCGGAGCTGCGCCACCGACACTTGGATGCTCTTGATGACACCGGAAGGGAGCTTGTCACCCTTCTCGCGGGAGAAAATTTTAATGTCGACGACTTTGCCGTGCTCACCGTGCTCCAGGTAGAGGGAGCTGTCCTTCACATCTTTGGCTTTTTCGCCGAAAATAGCGCGGAGCAACTTCTCTTCTGCAGAGAGTTCGGTTTCACCTTTGGGCGTAA
>CAZBMC010000101.1:0-2998 GCA_964493065.1 uncultured Gammaproteobacteria bacterium | reverse complement strand
TTTTATTTTCAGACAGGCGTGTGGGACGCCTATGACGAGCAGTAGGACAGGGAGGTCACAACGCGTTTTGGGTGACATTGACTGCCCGACTTCTCGGTCTTTGGTAGCAAGAGTAGTTTTTGCGTTGATTCAAAGAGCGTTCTTTATCTAACAGCAGAAGTATAGCACTGTTTTGACGTAATGTCAAATATCTGGCTTGGCTAAGGTTAGCCTTTTTTGTTCTGCTGCTTGTGGAAAGTGAGAAATGCAGCTTTCACCAGACGGATAACCCGTGGCAGTGGAATTTTGGTGGTATCGAGCACAAAGCTATACTGCTTCTTCCGAAAAACATCTACGCCGTACAGTTTCTTATAGCGCTTCATGTCCGATTTCACGCGCAGCTTGTTAATTTTCATGATCTGCGCCAAGGTTGGCACGTCACTCACCTCATTCTTCCGGTTCTTCTGGTCTGCCAGCACCCTCCGTGCGCCTTCCCGCGGCTGCACATCCAAAAAAACATTGAACGCCTTTGGGAAGAAGTGGAAAGCCGTGCGGCTACTGAGCACCAGGTTGGGATATTTTCGCGCCTCCTTTACTAACGCTGTATCAAAAGCTCGATCACCTGCTGCTGGATGCGCTTCTGCCCAGGCATTGAAGGCATGGAGCGTCAGCCCGCGTTTGGCTGCCTCAGTGCGGCGCAGGTGCCCCACATCTAATTGCCGGTACTTGAGCTGTTTGGCCAAAGCACGGCTTACACTGGACTTCCCTGAACCAATTGCGCCGTTGATGGTGATAATCATTTTTGGACAGTGTGGGTGATGAGGTCTAACGGATACCGCTTCCCAGCCAGATAGTCTTTCACCATTAGCTTAATGTCTACATCACGCAACGTTGCACCATCCATAGCTGCAATTTCCTCTGACGTGAACCAACGCGTCTCAGCGGAGTCGTCAGCAAGTGCTTGCTGTGTTCCGTTCACTGTCCCGGCAAAAATGAGTTTTATTGCATGAGGCATTACCGTTTCACTTTCTCGAATATCATGTCGTACTAGTGAGTACACACCAAGGATATGCGTAGGCGTAAAACCAAATCCACTCTCTTCCTGGGCTTCTCGTTGCACAGCAGCAACTGGATTTTCACCTACATCAATCCAACCAGCCGGGTGGCTCCACTTTCCTGCGTCTGGCCCTTTTCTTCCCGCCTCACGCATGAGTAAGAATTTGCCGTCTCGTTCAATGATGGCACCGACGACGCCAAAGGTTTGCGTGAAGACACGTTTTGCCATATTCAGTGTGCTTTAGAGGTTTTGCGTAGGATAAAAAAGTCACCGGCAAACACCGCGGCCACAAAAAGTCCAAATCCCGTGTATACCCAGTAGCCAACTTTATACCAGATAGTAGCAGCATAGCAGATGGCAACCAGGATGAGTGCGGACTTGAAAACGATGGTTGTAAATCGTAACGCAGGGTGATGGTCGAAACCCCACAGCTGACGCACGGTAAAGAAGCAGTCCATGACAATTGCCAGGCTACTGATGGCGCCAGCCCACACCAGCTCAGTGGATAAACCGTAGCGCTGAGCGACGAAGGTCATGATGATGACGACAAGCCATCCGCGGAACAGGTAGGTGAGCAGGAGGATGACCTCTATCAACGGTTGCACTGTGCGCGGCTTGGTGAGGTTATACATGGAAGAAGTATAGCAAGCAGAAGCTATAAGCCGTAAGCCACTTGCCCGCCGTAGCTTCTGAGCGGAGGAGGGTAGAGCTGTAGGGGTCTGCTTTTTCTTGACTTGCGCAGACCATATGCTACACTTCGCGGAAATATGAAACAGAAAAACAAAGGAGTGAAAAATGGCACCTACCATACGACATGTCTTTGGGGACTTAGACTACACCTTCTTGGATTATGACTCAGCGCATCGCGCTGCCATTGACGTCATGGCAAAATCTCTCGGTGATGAATTTGTTGAAGCATTCGATGGTTGCTTCCAAACCTTGCACTGGGGTGGCCAAGTACAGAACGATGATTGGTCTGCTGTACCAGGAGGGAAAGCAGGGTACTTCAATTTGCGCCACCAGCTGGAGGTTATGCAGTGTAGCGGACATCCTTTCCCCTGGTCACGGGAAATCATGGCGCTCTACGCTGCGCAACGTGCGTATATGCAATTGGATCCACCCGAAGCCGAACAGTTCGCTGATGCATACTGGAATATCATTAGCAGCAAAGCCAGGCTCTACCCCGATGCATTCAAACTGCTAGGCAATATGAAAGCATACGACGTTTGCTGTCACATTTTCACCGGGTCTGATAGCAGCTTGCGCTGGAAAGACGGGCACTGGAAGTATGATCCTGAACTTTCAAAGCAGCGGAAGTATGAGCGGATCGCACCGCTGCGAGAGTACGGCTTTCTACCCACCAGCGTGACAACCGGTGATCCCATTGATAAACCTGAACGCGCATTCTACGACCAGACAATGCTCAGAGCATGTGTGGCAATCACAGGGAATATCAACCCCAATGAGTGCATTACAGTTGGTGATTCTTTCCGCGGTGATGTGGAAATGCCCATGAAACAGCTCCATATCCCGCAAGGGTATTGGTTACAGCGAGGGAAGCCCTCGCAGCAACTCGCTCCCAATATCGCCATGATTGGTTCTTTGGAAGAAATTCCGCTTACGTAGCAATTCGCCAATCAAACACTACCAAAAAGCCGCAGGTTTCAACCTACGGCTTTTCTCGTACTCTCTAGAAATTTCCTGAACCGCCGTGGTCGTCACGGTGCGGGACGGGGCGTGGGCCGCGGTCGTGGAATCGGCCGCCACCGCGTGAACCACCCCGATCATGGAAGCCGCCGTTGCGGCCCATGGGCCGAGGTGCGTGCCGGCCAAAGCCGCCACCAGCATCACCATGATCGTACGCTGACTCTGGAATCACCAAGTCGCTTTCTGCTCCCAAGGCTTTCACGGACAAGCCAATGCGCCCGCGCTCCTTGTCCACGTCCATCACTTTCACCTTTA
>CAZBMC010000100.1:0-3014 GCA_964493065.1 uncultured Gammaproteobacteria bacterium | reverse complement strand
CCTTGCTGCCGGGCTTCGTCCTTGGCTTCCATGCCAAAGCTGACGGTCTGCTTCATGGCGTGGCTGTTGCTGGTGGTCTTGCCAAGCTCCATGGGCAGGCTGGCCTGGGTGGCAGGCTTGCCTTCTACTTGCTTCACCTCAGGCTTCACGTGCACCAGGTCATTGCGGCCCAGGTACTCGTAGCCCAGCACGCGGAACACGTAGTCCAAAATGGAGGTGGACATCTTCACATTGGAGTGCCCCTGCACTGAACCGGCGGGTTCAAAGCGCGTGTAGGTGTACGTGTCCACGTAGTCCTCCAACGGAATGCCGTACTGCAACCCTTTGGAAATAGAAATGGCGAACATGGAGAGCAAACTGCGGTAGGCCGTCCCCTCTTTGTACATGTCAATGAAGATTTCACCCAGCTTCCCGTCCGGGTACTCGCCCGTGCGGAGGTAGACCTTGTGCCCACCCACGTACGCCTTCTGCACGAAACCACGGCGCTTGTTGGGCAGGGCAGAGCGTACGGCCTGCGCAGCCACGGCGTCAGACACTTGCTGTGGCGTCACTTGCTCGTTCACCTCGTCTTCCTCAGTGTCTGCCTGGGCCAGTTCATCCAGACCGGAGGTGGCGTTCAACGGCTGGGACAGCTTGGAGCCATCACGGTACAGGGCAACAGCTTTGAGCATGAGCTTCCAGCTCTTGTCGTAGGCCGTGGCAATGTCCACCAGCGTGGCATCGTTGGGCATGTTGATGGTTTTGGAAATGGCGCCGGAGATGAAGGGCTGGGCAGCAGCCATCATCTGCAGGTGCGCGTCGTAGTGAATGTAGCGCTTACCTTTGGTACCGCACTTGTTGGCGCAGTCAAACACCGCGTAGTGCTCCGGCTTCAGGTGCGGGGCGCCTTCAATGGTCATGGTACCGCAGACGTAGGCATTCGCTTCTTCCACTTCCGCATCGGTGAAGCCCAGGGCCTTCAGCACGTTGAGCTCCCGGTCGGCCACTTGCCCGTCGGTCATGCCAATGCGCTTGAGCATTTCTTCACCCAGCGTGAATGGCGTGAAAGCGAAACGGAGGTCAAAGGCCGTCGCGAGACTCGTTTCAATTTTCTGCAAATCAGCATCGGTGAACCCCTTGTCCCGGAGCACTGCTGGGTTGATGGCGGGGCAGCCCACCAACGTGCCGTGGCCTTTGGCGTAGGCTTCAATTTCCTGCACCTGCGTTGGGGTGTAGCCCAGGTGCTTCAGGGCTTTGTCCAAGGATTGGTTGACGATTTTGAAGAACCCGCCGCCAGCCAACTTCTTGAACTTCACAATGGCGAAGTCTGGCTCAATGCCGGTGGTGTCACAGTCCATGACCAAGCCAATGGTGCCGGTGGGGGCAATGACTGTGGTCTGCGCGTTGCGAAAGCCGTGTTGCTCACCCAGGGTGATGGCGCGGTCCCACGCGTGCTTGGCTGCATCCAGGAGGTAGGGCGGGCAGACGTCGCCGGCAATGCCCATGGGCAGCGTAGAGAGACCTTCGTACTCGTCCGCCGGCGCATTGTAGGCAGCGCGGCGGTGGTTGCGGATAACGCGGAGCATGTGCCGCTTATTGCGCTCATAGGCAGGGAATGAACCCACCACGCTTGCCACTTCCGCTGACGCGGCGTACGACTCGCCGGTCATAATGGCGGTGAGTGCACCGGCAATGGCGCGGCCTTCCTCGGAGTCGTACGGAATGCCCATGGTCATCAGCACGGTGCCCAGGTTGGCGTAGCCCAAGCCCAGGGTGCGGTACTCGTAGCTGCGTCGGGCAATTTCCGCGCCGGGGAACTGCGCCATGAGCACGGAGAGTTCCAAGGTGAGGGTCCACAGCCGAATGCTGTGGCGGTAGCCGTCAATGTCAAAGATACCGGTCTCGGCGTCCAGGTACTTGGCCAGGTTGAGGGACGCCAGGTTGCAGGCCGTGTCATCCAAGAACATATACTCGCTGCACGGGTTGGAACCGTTGATGCGACCGTCAGCCGGGCAGGTGTGCCACTCGTTGATAGTAGTGTCAAACTGCAAACCCGGGTCTGCGCAGGCCCACGCGGCGTAGGAAATCTGGTCCCACAGGTCCCGCGCTGGGACGGTCCGCACGACTTCCCCGGTGGTGCGGTTGGTCAGGTTCCACGGCGCATTCACGCGTACGGCATCCATGTACGCGTTGGTCACGCGCACGGTGTTGTTGCTGTTCTGGCCGGAGACGGTGGTGTACGCTTCGCCTTCGAAGTGCGTGTCGAACACCGGGAAGTCAATAGTGGTGTGACCCTGGCGAACCAAGTCCAGCACGCGGGCCACGTAGTTGAGCGGGACATTTGCCTTCGCCGCAGCTTTGATAACCCGCTTCAGCTCAGGTGACTGCTGCACGTTGGTGGTGCCGACGTCGTGCGCCACGCGCATAATCTCGTTCAGCGCCTTGGCGTTAATTTTGCTACCGGTCACCAGGTCAGCCACCTTCTGCTCTTCCTGGACTTTCCAGGTAATGAACTCTTCCACGTCCGGGTGGTCCACGTTGACGATGACCATCTTCGCTGCTCGGCGCGTGGTGCCGCCGCTCTTGATGGCGCCGGCAGCCCGATCAAAAATCTTCAGGAAGGACATCATGCCGGAGGACTGGCCACCGCCGCCCAGGCGCTCGCCCCGGCCGCGGAGGGTGGAGAAATTGCTGCCCGTACCAGAGCCGTACTTAAAAAGCCGTGCCTCCCGCGTAATGAGGTCAAAAATTCCACCTTCGTTCACCAGGTCATCTTTCACGCTCTGAATGAAGCAGGCGTGCGGCTGGGGGTGGGTGTAGGCATCTTCCGACTTTCGCAACTCACCTGTCTCAGGGACAACGTAGTAGTGCCCTTGAGCGGAGCTGGTGATACCGTAGACCGTGGCCAAACCCGTGTTGAACCACTGTGGGGAGTTGGGCGCGCCAAACTGGTTGATGAGGATGAAGGCCATTTCGTCTTCGTAGGCCTGCGCGTCATCTGCTGACGCAAAGTAGCCGTAGCGTTCGCCCCACCA
>CAZBMC010000099.1:0-3065 GCA_964493065.1 uncultured Gammaproteobacteria bacterium | reverse complement strand
GGAGCTTGTCTAGAACAGCTTTCGTGATTTGAGGATTCTACGCAGTAGGAGCTGGAGATTCTCGTGCCGGTGGTTGAAGCGGAATTCCATCTCCTTCAGGTACAGGAAGAAGTGCACCCGCGGCAGGCCGTAGTGGCGGCGGAGCTTGGTCTTCGCGTAGCCCCAGAAGTTCTCAATTCCGTTAATGTGCTTGCGCTTGCCCTGCGCGAAGTGCGTCCCGTGGTCGATGCGGTAGTGCCGGTACCCATCAGTAATGAGGCCGTCGTAGCTGGCGAGCGAGTCGGAGTAAATCGTACTCCCCGGCGGAATGCGCTGGCGGATAATCTGCCGGAGCGTCCAGCGGGATACGTCCGGGACGGGGGTCGTGTACACCTTCCCGTTCCGCTTCAAGATGCCGAAAACAATGACTTTCCCTGCGGCTGCCCGACCCCGGAGACCTTTCCGGTGGCCACCGAAGTACGACTCGTCCACCTCGTGCTCACCGTACCCCAAAGGTGCTTCACGCTCGGCCACACGGGCAATCCGCTTGCGGATTGTCGTGTACAGACGATCCGCTGTGTGGCGGTTAATGTGAAGCTCACGGGCAGTCTGCGCTGCTGGCACTTCTAAAGCAAAGTACCGAACCACGGTACTCAGTGTTCGGTTCGCAAGCTTACTCCGAGGGATGAGGCGCTTGGCACTGGCCATCCTTCCAGGATAAAACTATTCCTGTTCTAGACAAGCTCCTTTTTTTTTTACCCTTGACAAAAAGCCGAGTTTGGGGGTAAGGTTGGGCGTTAAAAAGAAAGGAAAACCAACGTTTAACAAGGAAGGAGAGGGTATGGCATTCTTCATACTCTTCGTGCTCGCCCTAGGGATTGGGGCGGTCTTCTACATGAAGTATAGGAAACGGGAGATTCCTATTGGCAGTGTCGGCGTCATGACCTTCATGAAAGGAAGGACACGCCGGATTTTTGGCGAAGGTATTGTCCACGTGCCACCGTTTTGCGAAATTGAAATTATCTCCGTGATGGTCCGCAGCTTACCCCTCACAACAGAAGATACGGCGACACATGACGGCTTCCGCATTGTTATTAAGGAGGCCATGGTCATGTACGAGTTGCAGCAGGCTGCAGACGCATCAAATGCCTCATTTACGCGGTTGCGGTTCAACACCCGTATTTGGCGACGATTCATTCCTTACAAAATGGATGATCAGCTTGCTGCGTACCTGAACATTCGTAATGAACTGGACCGACAAATTCTCACTCGTGCGCAGACGACTATAAGTACTTTCACAGCGAAGACGAATCATGATCACCTCATTGGTTTTCATGTCGTTCGACTGGTAGATAAACTTGTAGCTGATGAAGAAGTGTTTGACGCACAAGCAGCGCCTGAGGTGGTGCAAGCCACCCGTGAAGCACTTGCTACAGCCGTACGAGAAGCCATTACTGCCGAATTTGCGGAATACGGTGTGACCAATGTCCGTTTCGCATATCGAGATCTGGATCCGTCGGATGAATTGAAGCGGCACCTTGATGACATGCAGGGCAAGCTGCAAGAAATCCAGCGGGAGAAGATCGCAACTACGGTTGAGGTGAGTCGTGCGCTCGTTATTGCAAATGCAATGGTGAAGTTCAAAAAAGAGCATCCTGAAGCTGACTTAGGTGAAACATATCGTATGATGCGTGGGCTGGATAATTTCCAGATTGCTGCTGAGAAAGGCACTGTCGATCTCATTGGCCAAGCGCTCGCCCGAGGGTTGGTTGAAAAAGTGAGTTCACCCGCAGCTTAGTCGTTCATTCGTATTCAGAAAGCCCACTGACAACAGCGGGCTTTTTTTGTTATTGAAGTGAGGTTGACAAAACAGTCTATTCATGCTAGGATTCGGTGTTATGCCAAGGCTCCCCCTGGTATAGCTCCACAGCAATGTGGACGTTCGTTGAAAATTGAATAATGAACATATAGCTAACATTAGGAGGACGCCATGGCAAATGGCCCAAGAAAATTTGCGGATAAAGGTCCGCAGATTCGTATCAGGAAAGAGACCCTTGTACAAAACGGAGCATACGTGCTTTACGTATACTGCAAGGCGCTCAGAAACAATTCCCCATTGGCAGGAGAGTTCACTGTCCAAGTTTTTGATAAGCAGGACTCGAAAATTCTCGACCAGCCCGGGGAAGCCGTCTTCACCTTTCGCAATTTTCAGCTCCAGAACACCACTGGTTCACTGCAAGTGAATTTCAAGGGTGACGATGGGGCTGAGGCACAGCTGCAAGAAGCAATGCAGCTGACGCAACCGACGAACATGATCACGTTCGGGAAACCAGGTGTGGAAACGTTTACTGATGAGAGCGGAGACACAAAACTTCGTTTTTCATTAATTACCCACCGGACCAATGGTTCGCCCGCAGTGGGATTAAGAATGCAGATAGGTCAGCGCTCTTTTCCATTGCAGGAGTGCGTCCTTGACGGACGTGGCTTCACGAGCGTTATCCTTGGCCCGGTAATACCCGGTCACAAGTATGACGTGATCGTCAAAACTGCAGAGCTTGGGGAAAGTAGTTTCCTCATTCACTGTGGAGCACCTATCAATCCAAACCTGGAGTTCGATATTCGCGAACAGCCAGGGGAGGAATATTTTGAACTTCAAGTCGTTGTCCGGAACAAACTCCAGGTCATCCCTGGAGCTGGCATTGCTGTCAACCTTCAAGTTGGTGATACGTTTAAAAACGGTGTCACTGATGCGAATGGATGCGTCAGATTTGAGAAACTGCCGTACGACAAGAAGAAGAAATTGACGAAGTACGTCGTGGCGGTTGCTGGGTGTGCACTTCGCAGGGACAATATTTTGTCCAAGAATGCGAATATTAAGCCACACCGTTCGTTACTCTCAATGGTTGGTGAAAATCTTGTAAGAGTGTTTTCACCGGACTCATGGAGAATGCTACGTCAACCGCGTAGTGAGCAACAGGAAAACGAAGAAGTGGAAGGTGTGTAATGAGCCAAAATACTTTTATCTTGATTCTTGTGGTAACCGTGCTGTGCATTAGCGCAGGGGTTTTCACATACTGTTTCGTTGT
>CAZBMC010000098.1:0-3084 GCA_964493065.1 uncultured Gammaproteobacteria bacterium | reverse complement strand
GTTCCAATGGGTAGTATACCACTAGATATAGAAAAAAGCAAATCTCCCTCGTCCAGGTGGACGAGGGGGGAAACCGACACTGCCTATTGGGTTTTGGGTGTGTCGCATTAGGAACACGATGACGACACGCCGATGGACCTGTGGATAGTTTTTTGGCCCGCCTGCTGGGCCAGAAAACCCCTACATCATTTTCCGGCGAATGAAAGCGGGAATTTCCAAATCTTCTTCAGCGGCTTTTGGCTGCGGCGCCGGCTCCGGCACTGGCCGTGGGGTTGGCCGGGCTGGGGGTGGCGTTGGCTTCATGGGCTCTGGGGCTGATCGGGGCATGGTTCTGGGCGCAGGTTCCAAAGGGGTCAGACCTTGCGGGGTAATCTTCTTGCCCACGGGCCGGGGCGTGGCGCCCTTGCCAAAGCCTGTAGCAATGACGGTAATGCGAACCTCGCCTTTCATGGTTTCATCAATAACCGTACCGAAGATAACTTTGGCGTTCGGATCAATGGATGCGGTGATTATCCGCGCAGCTTCATTCACCTCGAACATGCTCAGGTCTGAACCACCAGTGACAGTGAAGAGAATACCTTTGGCGCCATCGATGCTGAGTTCCAGCAAGGGGCTGTCAATGGCGGCTTTTGCGGCGTCAATCGCTCGGTTATCCCCGTTCCCCCGGCCAATGCCCATGAGCGCGGATCCGGCTTCTTCCATAATGGATTTCACGTCAGCAAAGTCCACATTGATGAGCCCAGGAATGGTGATGAGCTCGGATATACCCTGCACACCCTGGCGGAGCACATCGTCAACGGTCCCAAACGCATCCAGGAGGGACGTTTTCTTATCGATGATTTGCAGGAGCCGGTCGTTGGGAATGGTGATGAGGGTGTCGACCCGATCACTGAGTTCCCGTAATCCAGCTTCGCCAATATCTTTGCGCTGGGCACCTTCAAAGGCAAAAGGCTTGGTCACCACCGCTACGGTCAGTGCGCCAACGTCCTGCGCAATCTCCGCGACCACCGGCGACGCGCCCGTCCCTGTGCCGCCGCCCAATCCGCAGGTGATGAAAACCATGTCTGCACCTTTCAACGCGTCGTGGAGCTCATCCTGGCTCTCCTCAGCGGCCTTCCGGCCGAGCTCTGGGTCCATACCGGCACCCAAACCCCGGGTCACGGTCTTCCCAATGTGAATTTTCGTCTGTGCTTTGGAGTGGTGGAGTGCCTGCGCGTCTGTATTTACGACCAAAAATTCCACCCCGCGTATCTTCGAGGCAATCATACGGTCCACGGCTGAGCCGCCAGAACCACCCACGCCCACCACTTTAATCTTGGCGAAGGTTTCGATATCCGGTTTGATTTCCATAGCGCTTCTCGCCATATGTGAAGATTAGGACGTGAGGTGCTTCACCCAACCACGAAGCTTCCCAATGACATCATTCACCGTGGAGAATTTGGATGAACGATTCCCTGAAGTTTGGTTGAGGGCCGCTCCCCAGGCAACCAAACCGACCGCTGCAGCGTACTGCGGGTCTTGCACTTTATCAATTGCGGTCATGAGATTCAGCGGCGTACCAACGGCTGCCGGGAGCCGGAATTCACGCTTCGCAACATCCACAATGCCTGGGAGCTTCGCACCACCACCTACCAGCACAATACCAGCCGGGAGAAGTCCAGAGCGGTCAACTTTCTGCAATTCTTTTTCCACCATGCTAAAAATTTCGGATGTCCGCGCTTCAATAATCTCTGCCACGTGCTTCCGGGAGACAACGCCGGTTTCCTTGCTGTCCACTTCCGCTAAGTTAATTTCATCTCGCTTCCCTACCTCTTCTGGGGTTGCTGTGCCGTACTCCAGTTTCACCCGCTCCGCAACGTCAATGGACGTCCGTAGGCCAATCGCAATGTCATTGGTCACGTGCCCAGCACCAACCGGCAAAATCGCCGTATGCAGCACGTCACCTTCTTCAAACACAATGACGCTGGTGGTGGATGCGCCCAAATTCACCAGACAGACGCCAATTTCCTTCTGGCGCTTGGTCAACACTGCTTCGGATGCGGCCAGGACGCCCATGACCATGTCATCAATTTCCACGCCTGTACGGTAAATGCACTTCGTGAGGTTCTTCACCTGCGCTTGCAAGCCTTGGATAATCTGCGCGTCCACTTCCAAACGGATGCCGGACATGCCAATGGGGTCTTTCACCCCTTTCTGATTGTCCACGGTGAAGGTGCGGGGAATGACGTGTAGAATTTCAGTATTGGACGGAACCGCCATGGTTTGTGCGGCTTCAATAACTCGTTCCACATCAGCTTCCTTTATCTCACCATCAGCCTTCGCCACCGCAACCACCCCATGAGCTTCTTGGCTGGAAATGTGGGTGCCATTAATACCAACGTACGCATGGGTAATGGGAATACCGGTCATGCGTTCTGCCTGCTCCAGAGCGCCGGAAATTGAAGAAATGGCATCCTCAATACTCGTGATGGCGCCTTTGCTAATGCCGTCTGCGACATGCTCACCGACTCCAAGTACCTGAATACCTTGGCCGGCTTCCAAAACGGAGCCGACCACGACACGGACAGTCGTGGACCCGAGATCGAGTCCGACAAGGGTGGGTGCATGGGGCATAGGGTTGCGCCTAGTATACAAGAAATGAGCCCTCAGGACAAGTGAAGGGCGCGGCTGAGGTATGGCCAGAGGACGATAATCCCCACGACCGCGGCAACCAGGGAAACGAACAGCACTGCACCGGCCATGGTGTCTTTCACGACCTGCGCGGCAGCCTGCAGGCGGGGGCTAACCATGTCTGTGAGGTGCTCGACCACGGTATTGATGAGCTCCAACGTGAGGACAGCGGCAATAAGGAAGATGAGAATAACGGCGTCACGCGTGGACACCTGCAGCGCCAGCATGCCAATGATCACCACAGCCGCAACAACTACTTGGACGCGGAAGCTCTGCTGGGTTTTGTACGCGTGCACTATCCCCCGCCGGGCGTAGCGCACGCTATTCCTCATGCTCTGACTAGTGATGGCGACCATACGAGCGTAAAATCAATTGAGTGCGCGCTTCCATCCGTGCGGCGGCAGCATCGCTTTC
>CAZBMC010000097.1:0-3092 GCA_964493065.1 uncultured Gammaproteobacteria bacterium | reverse complement strand
GGCTTAGCCGGGATTGTGGAAGGGGACACCCTGCTCTTCACCGAAGAGAAACAGGTAGCCAGGAAGTTGGAAGGGTAATATGGAATACGGTATCGCAACCCGTATCGTTTAGCGTATTACGGGTAGTGGCATACGGTTTCAATAATGTAACCCTAACCGTATACCGATACGGGCAGCGACCCCCTACACCGTAACCCGCCCCACCTATGCCCTCCAAGCGCGTCAACCAACTCAATGCCCTGCTCCAGCAAAAACTGGGTGAACTTTTTTTGACCGAAATCAACTTTGCCGCCGGCACCTTGGTGAGCATCACCCGGGTGGAAACCACAGGTGACATCCGGCACTGCAGCGTGTTCCTGTCCGTGATGCCAGAGGAGTATGGGAATGGCGTGCTCAACCTGCTGCAGAAGCGTCTGCCTTTTCTGCAGCACGAACTCATGAAGCGGCTCACGTTGGCCCGCATCCCGTCGCTCCACTTCCGCTTGGATATTCGCGAGCAGAAAGCCTTGCACATGGAAGCACTGCTGGATGAGTTGAAGAAGACATTGCCGCCGGAGGGAGAAGTCCAACCGGAAAAGTAGAATCATTTTTCCAGAAAGAAAAAGGCGAACCCGGGTGGTTCACCTCACTGTTTTTGTACATCGTGGGAATGTGCCTTTCACTCTCTGGGACGAAAGGAAGATGCAGGGATCGGCCGGGCTCGATCACGATCAATCGCTGTCAGTCTGCGGTCGAGTTCGTCGCTTATTCCACTCCACCAAGTGGTCGTCGAATTATCAGCATTCAGCTTGGCAAGCACATCTGGTGGGTAAATTCGCTCGCTCCGTTCCCGGTAGATTTTTTCTTGTTCAGGGGTTAATACCGGCATATTGCTCCTTTGTTGTCGTTTGTTTTATCCTAGAGAAAGTATATCTCCTCAGTGGAAAATGAAAAAGCGCTCGGTTGTCCGGGCGCTTTTCGGGATGCGCGTTGAAGCTTGACGTATACTGTAGGACAGGGTACAGTAGCTAACTTTATGACCGACCACACTGCCAGCTACCGCGCAATTCACCGCGCCATTACCGAAGCCAAAGAGGTACTCCTCATTGCCCACCAGAAACCTGATGGCGATACGTTGGGCGCGAATTTGGCCATGGCCAACTGGCTGCGGGATGAGGGGAAGCACTTCCACATCTTCTGCGCGCATCCGGTACCTTCGCACTACCAGTTCTTACCTTTGTGGGAACACGTGAAAACCACTGAGGATGAGTTGGCGCAAATCCCTTTCGATGTTGTCATTGCTCTGGATTCATCGAGCCTGGATTACGCTGGAGCAACTTCACTGGTGCAGAAACTGAAAGGGACGCCAACGATTATTAATATTGATCACCACGGAACCAATCCACACTTCGGTCACCTGAATATTGTGGAGCCAACATCTTCGTCCTGCTCGGAGTTAGTGTACAAATTTTTTGACCACCACCGGATCCACCTGAGCCAAGACATCGCTACCTGCTTGCTCACGGGCATTCTCACAGACACCGGTGGCTTCAGCAATTTGGGGACGACCACGGATGCGGTGGAAATTGCCGGGACGCTAATGCGCCGCGGTGCCAAGTTCCGCACAATTACGGAAAATACAGTACGGAATAAATCTGTGAACACGCTGAAGCTCTGGGGTATTGCCTTGGACCGTTTGACGCAGCACGCAGACGGCATTGTGAGCACAGTCATTACCCAAGCTGACCTGGACGCGTGCGGCGCCGTGGAAGAAGATATGGAAGGAGTCGCAAATTTTTTGAATGCATTGCAAGATGCGAAAATGGTGATGGTGCTGAAAGAGCGTGAGGGTGTGGTGAAGGGGAGCTTGCGCACAACGCAACCCGACGTCGACGTCGCTGAGTACGCCAAGAAGCACTTTGGCGGCGGCGGCCACAAGAAAGCCGCAGGCTTTGCCGTGCCTGGGCACCTGGTGGAAACACCAGATGGCTGGCGGGTGGAGGCAGAGAGCAAGATGGCGAGCTAGCAAGTTAGCATGTTATCGAGCTAGAAAAAAGTTGAGACTGACGACGAGATATTGCAATTATGAAAAATAGAGAAACAAAAGTTAGAAAGGATGAGATGAATGTACCCAGAGTTAAACTACCGATGGTGGTGCGATTGCGGTGAAGAGCGGTTCGACCACATGGATGAAGCGCTGGGAGTGCCAATCAGCCAACCACCTGAATGCCCAAAGTGTAAAATCCCAATGAAAGGGTCGCCACTGAAAATGGGTGGTCCATTCCCAGACAATCCGTTCAAACACCATTGATCTTTAAGGAGTACCTACGGGTACTCCTTTTCCGTTTGACGCACTGGGCATGCTGTGGAATGCTGGAGGTACGTATGGAAAATGCACCTGAAGGCATTGAACAGGAACGAGTGCCAAAAGACATAAGTGCAGAGTTCGCCACCATGTCGGTGGCTGATTTTGCAGAGTATCTTCAGACGCTCGATCATGAGCCGGCCCTGGAAATCAAAGTTGATTGGAAAGATAAGTACATGGCCAGACGCCTGAAAGCATTTTTGGAAGATTTTCATGCGTTGGAGTTGAAGCAGAAACGAACAGCCACGATTCGCGCCACCCGTGCACAGTACATGCAAGAGCTGAACGTTTTCGCTTCAGGCGTGCAGTGGGAAGAAGTATAAAAAAGGACACCCGGGGGTGTCCTGATGAGCTACGTACCTTTGGATGCTTCCGGTTCGGCAGATGCGGCACGGATTGCATCCCATTCCAAAATTTCTTCTTGGATGGGTCGGCACAGGGGCTGCTCAGCACCAAGCCGAGTTTTTCGAATGAGCTCGGTAGGGAGCGGTCGAACTTTGCCGTTTTCGGCAACTTGGTTCATGTAGCTTAGGGGCTCTTGCCTTTGGCCGAGCGCTGGGGTTGTTTCAGATTGTTTGTCTTCGGACACTTTTTCCTCCTTGGGTTGCAGATATGCACCCCTCTTGTTGTAGAGTGTTTTTCCTTGGTGGTCAATACCCTGATTTCCGGAGGCGGACATTGACTTTTCCCCCTAACCGCAGTATACCTTCAAGATGCAACTCCCTCTTTATCCATCCCAACTATGTAT
>CAZBMC010000096.1:0-3110 GCA_964493065.1 uncultured Gammaproteobacteria bacterium | reverse complement strand
TTCGTGGCCTTCCGGAACTCTGGTGAAAACCGGATTTTCGCAAAAATCGTTTGGGATACGGACGAGCATACCGCCTATGATCGGTTTTTGCGAACTTCAGAAAAGCGGTTCGTTACTTCCGTCCTGAAGCGGGATGGTTCTGGTTTTCTTGAGGATATCGAGGGAACCGCCGACGCGGCTACGGCCAAGGTGCATGTTGACCAGCGTCTCTTCCCGGAACGTCCGTTTGACTGGCAGTACGTGAACAGCCAGTTTAGGACTCCGGCTGTAGACCAATGCCAATTTCGCCGACGTCGGATGGTAGCCTATACCATCATCCCATTGCTTCTGGCAACCGTTGCCGTATTCTACCTGTTAGTTACGGGCATCGTCGCGCTGGGAACATTGTTGGTCGGCCGGGTACCCAAATGGGAGATGGTAAACCCCATTACCCAGCCGTGTTGGGGCGCCAGCCTGAAGGACATTTTCGAGTACCAACCCTGGTACTTCGAGAAGTGGTATTCGGTGGCGTTCCGACCAATTTTTCCGCTTGTGGCCATTATTATTGGGCTCTTGTTCGGGAGGTTGCTGAACGCGACGCTCTTGTCTACTGTTCTTGGGTGGACAGCCGTTGTCTTCATCACTGTTGCTACTCTTGCTGTTACGATGTACTTCATTGGCGAAGCGTACGACAAGAACAGTAGAAATCGCCGTGCGGAAGCGTTGAGACGTAAGCAGCAAGAGCAGGAAGAGAAGGAACGTGCTGAAGAGCTGAAGCAGCTTCGTGAGCGGGAGACTGAAGAGAAACGAGCTTTACTTGCGCTCTGCAGCCTGGTGGACGACCGTGATCCGATGAATATCCCGAAGCCCGCGGTAACCGCAAGACTTCGGTTCAACGGAATTAAGCGAAGCGTCTGTAGGCCATTCGCGCAGTAGTTGCACATTCGTGGAGGGTACGGAAAGCAATTTCCGTACCCACCTCATTCCAGCGGATCACAGGTGTGGTCAACCGGAATGAGGGAAACCTCAAAAATGTGGCTGGTCCAGCAGGTGGGAGCTGGCGGATGATAGCCCGGAGCGAAGGAACGCTCGGCTTCGTGAAAACGGGGTAACAGGGATCGAAACCCTTCCAGCCTACAAATGTTGCACGTCGTGTGCCCAAGCAAAGGCGTAAGGCACGACACTTTTCCAGTCTTGCTCGGTAGCAGACTGAAGCGCAGATGGTTCTGCGGTACGACGGGCGAGTTGAGCATAGCTCCTCGCCCCTTTCCTCAACTTGTTCTGTGCAAATAGGACGGGTAGAGGAAAGGAAAAGAATAATACTCGGAGGTTAAAGTGATTGGAACGTTTACGTTGTATTTTTTAGCCAAATATGGCTTCGCTCTCGTCGTTACGACACTCAAGTTCATTTTTGTCGTATCACGTTTGTGCTTCGAAGTTTGTTCATCCCTGTATTCTATCGGCATGCACCGGTGGCGGCGCTGGCGGACGATGCGAACACTGAACAACTACATCAAGTGGCTTGACGGAAGAGCGCGTCAGTTTGAACAAATATCGACCCGGTAGGAATACCGAGCTCATTACTGAAAGCAGACCCCTCTGGTCTGCTTTCCATCCCTGCGGTCAACAGGAATGACTGTGGAGATGGGAACAAACAAGAATATTTTCAGGAGGTTAATAATGAGTGAAGTGACTAAGGAATTTACGAGTCCCATTCGACTGATGTTCGGCATTGGCAATCACCAAATTTTTGGTTTTGCCATTGTGTATGAAGATCTTTACGAAGGGGAGATGTCTCTCTCTGTGAATTTGTCCTCAGCCGGGCTCACACCCCAAAGCGTGCATGTCTGGTTTGATGAAGACCTGTTTTCGAAGGTCAAATTCATCAGTGCTGGTGAAAGTTGTATTGTTTGGGACTTAACCTACGTTCCAGGCAGACAATCTTACCTCTTCACAACAGAAGACCACTTCAAGCGTACGGTCAAAGAGATTCGCATTCGCCGCGATTTCCAGTGTGCCACGAGGCCGTCTTGATAAGAAGTACATTTACGGCAGACCCTCTTGGTCTGCCTCCTATCCCTGCCGTCGAAGTTATGAACGACGGTGGAGATGGGAAGAGAAAACAGAAATTAGAATGTAGAACAGGTACATGGAGGTAAGAATGACTGACGTGAAAAAAGAAAAACGAGGATCAGTCGGAACATTCCTTGTAATCGCGGCAATTGTTATCGGCTTAGCCGCAGTTGCCATCCCACGGTTTTCACAAATCGCGGAGCTGCAGGACCAATGGAATCGGGTACTCATCTACCCGGATTCCATTACCGTGATTGTCGGGGTTGACGTTGACGGGGATAGCACTGAGTTAGTGCGGGTTCCTGTCCACTACAACCTTGCAGATTCGGCAACCGCGGCGGCCAAGATTCGTCCGGCTCTTGTGAACTTCGTGTGCCAAGACCCAACTCGGGCACTTGTCCACGATGGGTATGAGTACCGTGACGAGTACTTCGAGAATGACTCAACCACAATCGTTGTGGCGGAGTACTACGCTCTGGGTCCGATCCCGGTTGGATACGAGTAACTTTCTTTGGAAGTGAGGTCTGCATCTGCGGACCTCCCTCTCCTCAAGCCGAGACAAAGGTGTCGGTTTGAGGAGAGTATAAACAAAAAAGGAGTTTGGTTTGAAATACGAAATTCCGTGGAAATTGGTGCCTGTAGCCATAATAATGGCGTTAGTGCTAGATCTGCTCTATCTATGGGGTTTATACGCAATCTGGCCGACGCTGCCGCAGCATATTGTTCCAAGTAAGCCGATTCCAAATTTTGTGGAGGAGTACGGCACGCTTCCCGCAGTCCCAATTCTTCTTTTTCTTGCTGCACTTGAAGAAGTAATATTCCGTCTTCTCCCGCTTTTTCTGTTCATTGAAGGAGCCAAGCGATGTTGGATGGTGTGGACTGCAGCCGTGGCATCTTCAATCATTTTTGGATGGCTACATGTCAACTGGTTTTCCGTTTTTGTCCAAGGGGTGGGCGGTATGCTGTACTGCACACTTTTCTTGTACGCAGGAGGTTGGAACAAGAACTACGGGAAAGCTATGATTACTGTAGTAACAGCGCATGCACTTTTTAATCTG
>CAZBMC010000095.1:0-3120 GCA_964493065.1 uncultured Gammaproteobacteria bacterium | reverse complement strand
AAAGTCTGGTATACTACCAGATATGCAGACTACATGGCGGGTGGCTGAACCGGTCCCAGAAGAGGTGCGGCGGCAGTTCCCAGAACTCAATCCAATTGTGCTCCAGTTACTCTGGAATCGGAACCTTCGTACCCAAGCGGCGATGGATGAATTTGTGCAGCCAGATTGGGGGAAAGACATTCATGATCCCTTCCTCTTCCGGGACATGCAAATAGCAGTAGACCGGATTCTCCAGGCAATAGCCAAGAAGGAACGGATTATCGTCCACGGGGATTACGACGCCGACGGGGTGTGCAGCGCCGCAGTGCTGACGACCACGTTATCCGCCTTGGGCGCAGACGTGGATGTCTACTTACCGCACCGCGAGCGGGAAGGGTATGGCTTGAACCTGCAAACCATCGAACACCTGAAGAAGAACCATGCAGCGCAGCTCATTATCACCTGCGACTGCGGGACCAGCAACGCAGCCGAAGTAGCCCGCGCGCATGAACTTGGTATGGATGTGATTATCACGGATCACCATCATGCACCGGCGGTCATGCCTCAGCCGTACGCGATCATTAATCCACAATTACCAGACAGCGGTTACCCCTTCCCGCACCTGGCTGGTTCTGGTGTAACCTTCAAAGTTGCTCAGGCGTTGCTCCGTCGGTGTGGGCAGAAAACCCTCAATGGTTTGAGCATCGAAGGGTTTGAGAAATGGTTACTCGACTTTGTGGCCATAAGTACGATTACGGACTTCATGCCGCTCATTGGCGAGAACCGTACGTTGGTGAAGTTTGGCCTTGTGGTACTCCGGAAGTCACCGCGTCCGGGCCTGCGTGCCATGGCAGAAGTGAGCAGCATGAAGCAGGAGAACATTGATACCACCACCATTGGTTTTCAAATTGGACCGCGCCTGAATGCTGCTGGACGCATGGACCATGCCAGTGCAGCGTACCGCCTTCTGGTCGCACCAGATGAAACTGAGGCAACTGCCTTAGCCATTGCCTTGAACACCAGCAATGCAGAACGGCAGAAGTTAACTGAAACAATCCTCCGTGAGGCAAAAAAATCCATTGGGGATATTACCTCAGCAAAGCGTATGCTCATCGCGAAAGGTGATCAGTGGCCTGTGGGGGTGCTGGGTTTAGTTGCCGGGAAATTGGCGGATGCGTACCACCGGCCGGTTTTGGTTATGTCCTCGCACGGTGAAGAGTTTGTGGGCTCTGGTCGAAGCATTCCGCAGTTCCACATCACCGAAGCGCTCCTTCGCCATAAAGAGTTGCTCGTACGGTACGGCGGCCATGCCGGTGCTTGTGGGTTCACCTTGCGGGTAGACACGGTGGACGAATTCATCCACGCCATGGAGCAAGATGCCGATGAGCGCATTACCGAAGCGGATTTGGAGAAGGATATCCATATTGATGCAGACATTCCGTTGCAGCATGTGGACTGGGAGCTCTTTGACGTGATGGAGCAGTTTGAACCCTTTGGCGAAGGGAACCCCAAACCGGTCTTTGCTACTCGGCACATGACCATCACCGATTTACAGCCCGTAGGCAAAGAGGGGAAGCACCTGCGCATCCACGTGAACCACGTGGTGCCGGAAGTGCGGAAGTTCATTGCGTTTGGCGCCGGGCTCACCTGGGGGAAGGAGCTGACCGTCGGCGACAAGGTGGACATTGCCTACACCGTGGATAAGAATGAGTGGAATGGCACCCGGGAATTGCAGTTGAAAGTCGTGGATCTCTATCGTTACAACCCAGACGTATGATTCCCATCATGGCTACAATTTGGACAGACGGCGGTGCCCGGGGGAATCCGGGTCCAGCGGCTATTGGCTACGTCATGGAAATTGAAGGGAAGACTGTGGTTGCGGTTGGTGAGCGGATTGGCGAAGCTACCAACAACGTCGCTGAGTACACTGCACTGCTGAAAGCACTTGGGGAGGCCAAAGTAAAAAACGCAACGATGGTACATTGCTACCTCGATAGTCTCCTGGTGGTAGAGCAGCTCAACCGGCGGTACAAGGTGAAAGATGCAAACTTAGCCAAACTCTTTACCCAAGTATGGAATCAGTGCCAGCAGTTTGCACAAGTCACATTCCAGCACATTCCTCGTGAGCAGAACAAGCGCGCAGATGCGCTGGTGAACGCCGCGCTGGATGGAAAACTTTAGTATGCTTGTCAACCTCGCATTAATTCTTTTCATCGCCGCAGTCGTGGCACTCATTGTCGCGGCTTGGAAAATTGCAGACAGCCTCATTAAGAGTCCCCGGGAAATACGGCCAGAAGACTGGGCGAAGTTTGGCTTCCACCCAGAGCTCGTCCGCTTTACTGCCACTGACAAAGTGCAATTATCCGGTGCGTTTATCAAAGGCAACCGGCCAGAAACGATTCTCCTGCTCCATGGGTACAGCCATTCCAAAACCCAGCTTCTACCGCAAGCAAAACTTTTGCATGCGCAAGGGTACAATCTTTTCCTTTTTGACTTCCGGGGGTCTGGGGAGAGCGGGGGAGACTACATTACTTTTGGCGAAGAAGAGCAGCGCGATCTCGTTGGCGCTGTTGACTACCTCCGCTCCCGGAAAGATATTGATACCGATCGCTTGGGGATTTTTGGCTTTTCCATGGGTGGTTCCGTGGCGTTGCTCAAAGGGGGAGAACTGCCCGGGGTGCGCGCCATTGTTGTGGACTCCAGCTACGCAGAATTCACCTCACTCATCAAAATGAGTTTCAAAGAGTACCTGGGCAAGTTTCCATTTTTCCCACTAGGCAATTTAGTGCTCTACCTCATTAAGGTCCGAACCGGCGCGTACTTTGCGAACATTAAGCCGTTCCAAAATGTGCACAAACTCGGCAGCATTCCTTTGCTGGTTATCCACGGGACTGCAGATCGCACCGTGCCGTTCTGGGACGCCTTGCGTGTCCAAGGCAGCGCCACCGGCCCAGCCGAACTCATGGTCGTCCAAGGCGCTGGCCACAACGACACGTTTGCCACGGGTGGGGACAGGTACGCTAAAAAAGTCGTTGGTTTTTTTCAAACCCATTTAGGCGAATAAATTGCACAGAAAATGCATAAACCCTGTTCTCTAGTCAATAGCTTGGAATCACTTCGAGGGGTGTACGCATGTGCAGT
>CAZBMC010000094.1:0-3140 GCA_964493065.1 uncultured Gammaproteobacteria bacterium | reverse complement strand
TATGCTCTGGTCTACTATTGTTTCTCTCAATTTCAAAAAGCTCCGGACGTACAAAGGGAAAGCCTTGTTCCTCATTCTGCCCGTAGCGCTGCTCATGGTTGTGGGTGTGACCGTCACTAGCCAAGCGACGAACTTGCTTAACGCAGCTGAGCAACGGATTTTGGGTACGGCGAAGGAAGCTGCACGGCTCATTCAGTTAAGCCCGGCAGTGCAGCAACGGACAACGTCAGGAGCAGGTGGTGGTCAAGCGCAGTTCATTGGTGGATTTGGGGAAGAGTACACCGCAAGTGATGTAAACAAAGTGTCGGCCATTCCGAATGTCACTGCAGCGGAGCTTGCTGTGGATGTGCCGGCCGGGGAGGCAACCACCAGTGATTTGCAAACAGGTAAAACGCTAACGTTAGGACAGCTGAAGAGTGTGGGAACGGAAGTTGCCAAGCTCTACACCAACCAAGACTTCTCGTATACCCCCGGGCAGCCCATTCCTATTGTGCTAACGACCAGCAGCCTCATTCACCAGTACACAGATTGGGGCGGGAAAACAGAAATCACGCTGGAGCTGGGCCGACCTGGTCAAGGTCGCGGTCCTGGTGAGGCACTCGCTTCGTCGCCAATCAAGTTTGAAGCCGTGGAGCTGACCAAGGATGAGTTGATGGGCAAGGAGTTTACCGTGCAGTTTGGCGCTTTAGAAACCATCCAGGATTACAAGCAAGAATTTACCGATTCTGGCTTGAAGTTTACAAAACTGACGGATGCGGAACTACAAACGAAGGCGGCAGACAGAAAGACCGCACTGAGCACGTACTGGAACTACGATGCGCTGGCCAAACCGCTGACGTACACCTTCACCGTTGTGGGGGTGGTGGAAGTTGAAGGTCGAGGCGCTTCGTACGTCCCCACCGAGTTTGTCAATTCGTTAATGCACGATGTAATCCAGAAGCAGCTGAATGCACGAACCAAAACCGCAATGCCAACGGACAAGTTGAACTCGACTTTCACTGGCATGACCTATGACGGAGTGGAATTGGGCGGTGGGCAGGGTGGTCCCATTGGCGGTGGTATCCGGGTGGCATTTCGCCAGCTGCGGAATGGCGCGCAAGAAACGACAGCAAGTTACGCCGTGCCCGGATTAGTGATCAGCACGGAACGCGAGACTGGGGACTCCGATGCTTTTGCCCGCAGGTTCAGCGGGAGTGGTGGTACGGTCAAAGGTCTGGTCACGGACGCAGATGTCTTTACGAAAGCCACAGTGGCGTCGGATACCATGCTGGTGCAAATCACCAGTGCGGAAAATCGGGCCGACGTGGTGAAAGCGTTGAACAGCGCTGGGTACGCGTACACGGATGTGAATGATTTGGAAGTGTACACCTCCTTGCAGAACACCTTGTCCCGGACCGTGACGGGCGTATTGGGTGGATTCATCCTCCTCACCGCTCTGGTGATCATTTTCACCATGGGCAAGTTCGTGGCAGAAAGCCGGAAGGAGATTGGCGTGTTCCGCGCGCTTGGCGCTACCAAGGCCAGCATCAAGCAAATGTTCCTGTCCCAAGCCGTGCTCTACACTGGTTTGGCGTATGTTGCAGGCGCGATTCTTGGTATCGGGGTCACGCTTGGGCTTGCCAAAGCCGTGCAACTTTGGTTTGATAGGTTCGTTGGCGACACCGTACAGCAGACCTTTACCGTGGTACAGCAATCCAGCGCGAACACCTTTGCCGCCGTTGACTGGGCACGGTTTGGTCTGCTCACAGGTTTACTGTTTGTCACGACAATTATCGTGGCAATTATTCCAGCCGTGCGCGCGTCCAATGTCTCGCCGGTGCAAGCTATGAAGAGTGAATAACCTCACATGAAAATTCTCCTGGTGGAAGATGAAGAGAGTATCCGCGAAGTGGTGAAACGCTACTTAGAGCGCGCAGGTTTTCAGGTTGATGAAGCCGGGAGCGGACCCGTGGCACTATTGAAAGCCAAACAGGGTTATGATCTCATCGTATTAGATTTGAATCTGCCGAACTTGGACGGGGTGGAAGTGTGTAAGAAAATTCGAGAAACCTCAAATGTGCCAATCCTCATGGCCACGGCGCGAGTGGAAGAAGGGCAGGAGCTCACCGGTTTGTCTGTGGGTGCGGATGACTACATTAAGAAGCCGTACTCACCCAAAGTCTTGGTGGCGCACGTCCAAGCGTTGTTACGTCGCGCCGGTCAGCCAGGCAACCGAACCCAGGGGCAGGGGAGCATTATCTGTGATGACGAGCAAATGGCATTGCACCGTGGCGACGAGACAATTGGGCTTACGGCCACGCAGTACCGCATTGCCAGAGCGCTCTTCACCAACCCTGGCCGGATTTTTTCTCGTACCGAGTTGCTGGAAGCCAGCCGGAACGGAGACAGCGTGGGTGAGACGGACGAGCGGGTCATTGACGCGCACATCAAGAGCTTGCGGCGCCGGATTGAAGCAGATCAAGAGCAACCCAAGCACATTCTCACAGTCGTTGGCGTAGGGTACAAAGCCGCTGTATGACATTCCACACCTTCATTCGGTCCATTGCCTTCCGCGTTGCCGTGAGCGTCGCGCTCCTCTTCATTGTGCTCTTTGGGAGCTTGTACATCTTCGTGGAGCGGCGGGGTGAACGAGCATTTACGGATGTGGTCACCACCTGGAACGGCCGCTTTGGCATTATCACACCGTTTGATGATCCACAGCTGCCGTGGTCAAACCGCATTGCCGAACCGCGGCAAGAGTTCCGGAACCGCTTCCGCAACTCGCTCCTGCTCATTGGTGGGCTTGGCGTGCTGGGATCTGTAGCCATTGGGGCACTGGTCGCTTCGCTCATTACCCGGCCACTGCGAAAAGTGAGCGAGGGCATGCGGAAGTTGCGAACGAGTGAGTACACGCAGCACCTGCCACCAGAATCTGCAGGAGAAGTTGATGCGGTAGTCACGGAGTTCAATGCGCTGACGGACGAGCTTCGTCGCACGGAAGAACTTCGGAAAACCATGATTTCGGATGTTTCCCATGAGCTGGCCACACCCATCACCAGCCTCATGGCACAGCTCGAGGCAATTAGTGATCAGGTGGTACCCCTGGATGTTGTGCGCGTGGGGAAGTTGCGAACGCAGCTGGACCGCCTGCACGAAATGGT
>CAZBMC010000093.1:0-3233 GCA_964493065.1 uncultured Gammaproteobacteria bacterium | reverse complement strand
ACGGACAAGCCAATGCGCCCGCGCTCCTTGTCCACGTCCATCACTTTCACCTTTAGCTTCTGGCCAACTTGCACCACGTCGGACACGGCGCGGATGCGGCCATTGGCGAATTCAGAAATGTGGACCATGCCGTCTTTCCCTGGCGTGAGTTCCACAATCGCACCAATCTCGCCACCAGAATTCCGGTCTTTCATAATCTGCGTCACCGTCCCTTCAAACACTTCGCCAGGGGTAATTTCCCGGGTGATGTTCTCAATCCAAGTTTTGGCTTTGTCTGCCATTTCCGCATTGGTGGAGGTGATGAAGATCAGACCATCGTCTTCAATGTCAATCTTGGTTACGTCAATACCACCGCACTCATCAATAATCTTGTTGATGGTTTCCCCGCCTTTGCCAATGACTTCACGGATCAAGTCAGGGTTGATCTTCAGGGTAGTGATACGTGGCGCGTAGGGTGACAGCTCCGCTCGCGGTTCAGCAATGGCCTGACTCATCACCTGCAGGATTTTCAGCCGCGCTTTCTTAGCGCCGGTGAGTGCTTCCTCAACCATAGGCATGGTCAGCCCGTCAATTTTAATATCCACCTGAATGGCGGTAATGCCTTCAGCCGTGCCAGCAACTTTGAAGTCCATGCCGCCACTGTGATCCTCAATGCCTTGGATGTCGGTGATGATTTTGTAACGGTTGGCATCTTTGGGATCCACAATCACCCCCATGGCAATACCCGCAACCGGGGCGGTGATGGGGACGCCAGCGTCCATGAGCGCCAGGGAGGAACCGCACGCTGAGGCTTGTGACGTTGAACCATTGGAAGACAAGACTTCCGACACCACGCGAATGGTATAGGGGAAGGCTTCCTTCTCTGGCAGCACGGGCAGCAAAGCTTTTTCTGCCAAGGCACCGTGGCCAATTTCCCGGCGGCCCGGGCCGCGGTTGGGCTTCACTTCACCCACAGAGTAGGAAGGGAAATTGTAGTGGTGCATGTAGCGCTTCTTGCCCGTCTCTTCCATGCCGTCCAGAGTCTGCTCATCCCCCGGGCTGCCCAAGGTAACAATGGACATGACCTGGGTTTCTCCACGCTGGAACAAGCCAGTGCCGTGGGTGCGGGGCAGGAGGCCAACCGCAGCGCTGAGGGAACGCACTTCATCCAGAGCGCGGCCATCCACGCGCTTGCCGGTTTCCAGAACCAGCTCCGTTGCCGCCTCATCAACAAAGTCTGCCAGCATACCCACACCAGCAGCGCGGAGCTCTTTGGACACTTCATTGTCTGCTTTCAACTGGGCATCCAGCTCTTCTTTCAGTGTCGCCATAGCAGCTTTCTGCTCCGCTTTGTCCGCACTGGCAAACAGACTGGCTTTCCGTTCCACTGTTAAGAATGCTGCTACTTTTGCCTTCACCTTTTCCTTCTCGGCATCAGCTTCTGCGCTTGCAAGTTCTACTTTCGGTTTGCCAACGGCAGCAACCACCTCTTCGATAAGTGCAATGATTTTCCGAATGTGCTTTTGCCCAAAGGCCACAGCATCGACAATGGTTTGCTCCGATACTTGCTTTGCACCCGCCTCGATCATGACCGCTTTGTCCTTGCTAGCTGCGAGTATCAAATCAACGACGCTCTTCTCACGCGCTTCGTAGCTGGGGTTCAGCACCCACTCGCCGTTAATTTGTCCCACGCGGACACCGGCCAAGGGGCCATTCCACGGAATTTCGGACATACTCAGCACCGTTGCCGCGGCAATCAAGGCTGGCACGTCGGGGTCGTTCTCCTGGTCAACGGACAGGACGAGAACGC
This sequence comes from uncultured Gammaproteobacteria bacterium, assembly GCA_964493065.1. Taxonomy (GTDB): domain Bacteria; phylum Patescibacteriota; class Patescibacteriia; order PEXW01; family PEXW01; genus JBAYJA01. Next base: position 1,444 of record CAZBMC010000093.1, on the reverse strand, counting down.
TCACCTGTACGTCGTTGCGCGTGGACTGGTTGAAGAGCGGGCGGATGGAGCGGTCAATCACCCGGCCGGTGAGAATGGCTTCATCCGTTGGGCGGCCTTCCCGCTTGATGAAGCGAGAGCCTTTAATTTTGCCTGCGGCGTACAGCCGTTCTTCGTAGTCCACCATGAGGGGGAAGAAGTCAATTCCTTCCCGCACGGAACTGGAGCGAACGACGGTGGCGAGTACCACGGTGTCACCGTAGCGCACGGTGCAGGCGGCATTGGCGAGACCGGCGTACTTGCCGGTTTCGATTGTGAGGGTCTTACCGCCAATCTCGGCGGAAAACGTTTTGGATTCTGACATAGCACAGGTGGCACGCCCGCTCGCCCATAGTTTGCAGTGAGTACAGCGCCAAGGTTGACGCGGCGGTCACTTCAAACTTTGAACTGTGCGGTGGGTGCGGTTAGAAAAGCGAGAGAACTACCGACGGAGTAAACGGAGCCGACCTTCGCGGGCCAGGCGGCTGGGAATAATGAACGAACGTTTATCTTTGGAAAGGTCAGTGAAGAGATCAACTTCCTCTTTGAGTTTGATGGCCGTGGATTCGCCGTACGCCATCCCTTCCACCCGCACGCCTTGGTGTTGCAGCGCTTGAACCAGAGGAATGAAGTCGCCATCACCCGTCACCAGAATCACCACATCCAGCTTGGGGGCAAAACGGAGTGCGTCTACGGTCATCCCCACATCCCAATCACCTTTCTTGGTGCCGTCACTGAACACTTGCAGGTCTTTCATGCGCAGTTCAAACCCCTGCTTGGTGAGGGACTCCAGAAACTTCTGCTCTTCCGCGGCTTGACTGGCAATGCCGTAGGCAAACGCCCGAATGAGCGTACGCTCCCCCACGCCGCGTTCCAGAATGTTTCCAAAATGCGGCCGCGCGCCGTGGATACGCCGGGCGGTGTGGTAGAGGTTGGAGAGGTCGACGAAGACGCCGACGCGTTGATCTGCTGTTCGCATTATTCGGCGGGGGCGGTGGGCACGATGTAGGTAGCTGCTTTCAGCTTCAACTTCTTGGTGAGCTCTTCAAAGCGGGTGTTATCCTCGCGCTGGAGGTAGACCAGCAAGCGGCGGCGTTGGCCAACTTTCTTCAGCAAACCGCGGCGGGAGCTAAAGTCCTTCTTGTGGGTCTTCAGGTGGTCGGTCAGCTGTTCAATTTCGTGCGTGAGTATGGCAATTTGGACCTCGGGTGAGCCCGTGTCGCCTTCGTGCTGCTTAAACTTCTTGATGATTTTCTCCTTTGAGTCGCGTGCGAGCATAGCTGGTTCCTTTCACGGTAGCCGAGTAACGCAGCAGCGTTATCCCGAGCGCCGCGCAGCTTCACGCGGCCGAGGGATCTTTATCGATGCTGCAACCAAGCAACCGTACCATTAAGAATTGAGTGAGGAGACTATACGGGAAAGGGTG
>CAZBMC010000092.1:0-3263 GCA_964493065.1 uncultured Gammaproteobacteria bacterium | reverse complement strand
CGAGGCTTCGTGCGATGGGCGGAGCGGATTCGGTAGCAACCGGATACGCGCAGCTTTGAGCGCGAAATGAGCTGGAGGCCACGGGCGGGATCGAACCGCCGAATAAGGGTTTTGCAGACCCTCGCCTTACCACTTGGCTACGTGGCCGCATGCCCTTCCCTCGCCCTGCTCCAGGGCACAACCCATGCTACCAGACTCCCTGTGCAACGGCAACCCTTACCGATAGTCTGCACCCACGGCCTGGCTCACATTCGAGAAGCCGTCCCGTTTGAGTAGTTCCAGTAGCTGCCGGTTGACATTCCGAATGGTTGTTGGCCCGCCAAAAATGAAGCCGGTTATCAGCTGCACCAGGTTCGCGCCTGCGCGGATTTTTTCGTACGCGTGGTCGCCGGTGAATATGCCACCCGTACCAATGATTGTCAGTTTGCCCTGCGTGCGTTGGTACGCTCGGCGGATGCAGTCAGTTGCAAGGTTGCGTATTGGCGCGCCGGAGAGGCTCCCTGGCCACGCTGGATTGTACTCCTGTGGGCGCGGAAGGAGCGCACGTGCCCGTTCTTTGTCCTTGAGAAGATTCCCAATCACCAACCCTTGCATGCCGTAGCGTTCGGTGAGTGCAATAATGCGTTCCAATTCTGCATCAGATGTCTCCGGACTTATTTTCAAATAGGTTGGCTTTGTAATGCCATGCTGCTCGCGTGCTGCGTGCAGGGCGTGGAGGAGTGGTTCCAGAGCCTGCGGGTTACTGAACGGCGTCCCATCCGCGGTGTTGGGGCAGCTGAGGTTGATGGTTGCATATGCGCCAACCTCTTTGAGCTGGATGTACGTATCCACGTAGTCAGTAATTGCAACTTGGCCAATGCAGTCTGGCTGGTTGGATTTCGCAATGGATACGCCGTACGGCATGGGGACGTGGGTTTGTGCCAAACGCTGGGCAACCCGGTGTACCCCCTGACTTTTCAAACCGTAGTTAACTACTAATGATTCATTGTGTACCAAGCGCCTAGCCCACGGTTTTGGGTTGCCGCGATACGGTCGTTTCGTTACCGAGCCTACTTCCATAAACCCAAAGCCAAAGGTGTATGCAAAGTGGAGGTTCTTGCCGTCTTTATCAAACCCCGCGGAAAGGCCAATGGGATTTTCGTACTGTACGCCATCTACAGTGGTGCGCAGCGCTGGGGACTGCACCCGGAGGACGCGCCGGAGTGTGTGACCAACTACTGGCGTGCGTGCAGCAAGTTCACTCCCAGTTGCCACGATGGGGTGGATGGTGTCTGGAGAGAAGCGGTAGAGAATTGGGCGAATGATTTTGGTGTACAAACTCATACTCGCATTGTGGCGGAGTTTTCTGAAATATGCAAAAGAGAGCCAGCTGGCTCCCTCTTGCGGAAGAAAAAATTACTTTGGCATGTTGGGCTGCATGGGCTGCGCTGATGCATCTTTCTTGGCAAAAGCCATGATGAGCATGTAGAGCGCGCTGAGGCCAACCAGAATGTAAACGATTTTCGCTATGGTCGCATCGCTTCCAATGTCGTTGGTACCCTGGAAGATTGCGCCTACGAGATCAAAGTTTGCGACACCAACTAAGCCCCAGTTCAAACCGCCAATAATCAGGAGAATCATGGCGATCCAGTCGAGAACGGACATCTTTTTCATAGGATCCACCTCCTTTCGCATTGTTTATCAGTCTAGCCCAAGTATACCGTAGAATTGGAATGATTTCTATTCCTGCCACCCCTTCTTCTCCATAATGTGTTTCAAATCGCGGATGCGCTGTTCATCCTCGTTAATAATTCGGTTGATGTCATCTGCCAGTTTTTGGAATGGGCCACCAACCTTCACAACAAGCCGACGATTCTCCCCCGTTTCGAGCGACACCTCATGCACATCTTTTAGCTCATCTTGCAGTTCAGCAAATGGATGGCTAATTGTTTTACGGAAAATGAGGAAGAAGCTCAAAAGGAAGAGCTGGGTGAGCACAACGTAGAGAACCGTAAAACCCACCGCGCGGGACTGCAGGCCGGCGGCAGCAATATCAGTGGCGCTGCTATCGAGGAAGAGCCGCAGAACCCCAAGTGTCCCCTGTCCCGAACTGACGCGCAGCGGCATGGTGACAATCATTGCGCTCCCAAGATTTTTTTCAGTTTCCGGCAGGGAGTCCGCTGTTGGTGCGTACCGGACTGTGCCAATGCCTTTGAAACCCTTCGTCATATCTTCATCTACAGTAACTCGAGTTAGTATTCGTTCAGGAGCATCCGACCCGATAATTAAACCGTCCGGGAGAATTACCTTCACCCGCTTCGTGGTCGTGGTGATGAACTGTTCAACAAAGCTGGCCACCGCTTTTTGTCCCTCAACGTCCCTTGGTATGAATGCCTTTGCAGTAAGGTGGATTTCGGATTGGCGCGCGATAAATTCCTGGAAGACCTTGGTTTGATTTTCAATGACCAGGCTTTCTGTGCGGCCATTTATCTGACCAATGAATGTTGCGCCGATGACTATGGCGGTCATGCTGCAAATGATAATCAGCGCTTCAATGCCTGCACCGGGGTAGCGTGAACGAACTAATGAGGCGCTGAATGCCAGGGTGACGATGGAAATTGTGGCCGCTCCGCCGCGACACATATCCAGGATAAAGTTTTGCACTTGAAAGGTGGTGGCAAGCTGCAAAGCGAAAGCAATGATCCCGAAGATCAGGACAACTGGCAGGGTGCGAGTGAGGCGTGACAGATGCTTGTGCCCATGTAACGCGCGAAACTTTCGCCACGCAATACTAATGAGCACGAGATCGATGCCGACGCTGGCCGTGCCTGTCCAACCCAAAGCATGGTTGTTTGCTATGCCCCGTTCTAGTATCCAGATAGTGATGAGAGCCAGCGTGGTGAGAAACGTCCCCGTGAGTATGTACCGGAGCGGGTGGACAATTGAGGGTTCAGAATACCGCCGTTGAATGAAGTAGAGCGAGAAGAATGCAACTGCGTTGCCAGCGAGTGAAAGGCCGACGAAGCTGTCAATGACGATGGTTGGCGTGGTCATACGTTATTCAGTTTTTTGCGGACGACCTTGGGCGTCAATGTGTAAGATTTCAATGAGCCGCGGGTTCAGCACGTGCTCCGACGGTTTCCCCGCGAGCACATCTCGGGTTTTCTGCACCAGCTGCTCAGGCGTTAAGTCAGCTTTCACCACAATGTCTTTTGCGCCGTACCATAGGGCTTTCTGAATAGTTGCCGGGTCACTGAGGTTGGAAACAACCAAAATGGGAATGG
>CAZBMC010000091.1:0-3311 GCA_964493065.1 uncultured Gammaproteobacteria bacterium | reverse complement strand
GCTGCGGCTTTGGCGAGACGCTCTGCCTGACGGCGAGGCGTGGGTTGTTTTGGAACCAGCATGATATGCACGGTGCCCCCAGCTTTCTCAATGGCAGCCTTCGCTGAGGTAGAGAATGCGTGCGCGTGCACATCCAGGGCGTTCTTCAGTGAACCATCACCCAAAATTTTTACGTACTTCGTGCTCGTGATGAGCTTCCGACGGAGTAGGAGCACGGGAGTGACATGCGTATGCGCTGGAAACGATGATTGCAACAGAGAAAGATTCACAACAGCCGCTGCAGGGTGCATGCTGCGGAACCCTCGGTTCTTTGGGAGCTGGAGCAACATCTGCTTCAGACCCCGGCGAGCCAGGTTTTTCCGGCCACCGCTGCGGGCGCGCTGCCCTTTGATACCGCGGCCGCTGTACGCACCGTGCCCAGACGCGTTCCCGCGACCAAGCCGAACACTGCGCTTGCGGCTGCCTTTGTTGGGTTTGAGAGTGTGGAGTGTCGTCGGCATACAGTTAGGCGTTGGCGGTTTTAGCTTTCACGCGCATGCGGGGTTGCAAACGGCTGAGCGCAATGACCACGGCGCGGACATTATTCACCTTATTCTTGGAACCCAGCATTTTACTGCTGATGTTGGTGACCCCAGCCAGATCCAATACTGCGCGTGCGGCGCCGCCGGCAATGACCCCGGAGCCTTGCGGTGCGGGCTTGAGAAGTACGATAGCAGCGCCAAATTTCACTTGGATCGTATGGGGAATAGTCCCCCGCTCCAGCACGACGGTGACGAGGCGTTTCTTGGCGGCGGTGGAAGCTTTTTCCACGGCGCTCTGCACGTCCACACCTTTGGCGACGCCCATACCTACCCGTCCTTTGCGATCGCCAACGACCACGCAGGCGCGGAAGCGCATGCGCTTCCCACCCGCGACCACGCGGGTGACGCGCGCGAGGTCAATGGTCTTTTGGTCAAACTCCGACTTCTCACGTTCGCGGTGAGGTCGGTGGCCGAAGCGTCCTGGTCGTTGCGGTGCGGGCATAGCGGATTGGTTAGAAAGTTAAGCCTCCAGCACGGGCGCCTTCTGCTAAGGCGCGAACCCGGCCATGGTAGCGATATCCTGCGCGATCAAAAACCACTGCGGTAATCTTCTTCGCTTTTGCATTCTCAGCGAGCGCTTGGCCCACGGCGTACGCTTTTGCCACCTTGCCGGTGCGTTCTGTGTCCTTAGGAATTGCTTTCAGCTGCTCATCCGAAACAGCGACCAAGGTTTTTCCAGCAACATCGTCAATGAGCTGCACACGAATGTGCGCTGCACTGCGGAACACGCTGACGCGCGGACGCGCAGCCGTACCGGAGACGCGAGTACGAATCCGGGTGTGCCGACGAAACCGACGAGATGTGCGTGTAAAGACGGACATACAGTTACTTGGCGGCGGCCTTCATGACCTTACCAGCTTTACGACGGATTACTTCACCCACGTACTTCAAGCCCTTGCCCTTGTACGGTTCTGGTGGCTTGAGGCGACGGATTTGCGCGGCAGTTTCCCCCACCACTTGCTTGTCCACCCCACCCACGATGATAACATTCTTCTCCACCCCAAGGGTAATGCCGGCGGGTGCAGGAAAGAGAACAGGGTGAGAGAAACCCAGGTTCAGTTGGAGGTCTTTGCCTTGCATTGCGGCCTTAAAACCCACACCGGTAATTTCCAACCGCTTCTCAAAACCCGTAGTAACACCATGCACCGCGTTTGCGACGAGCTGACGGCACAAACCCCACAGCGCGCGATCATTCCGGTTATCGGGGTTTGGCACTTTCACCAGGACTTCCGTGGGCTGCACATCCAACGTCACGCGGTGGTGCAGGTTGAACGTCAGACTCCCTTTGGCGCCCGAAACCACCACTTCCGGTGCGGTGAAACGCACAGTGGTACCGGTGGGAACAGGAATGGGGAGTTTGCCAATGCGGGACATAGGAAAAAGTTAGGCGACTGTGCAGAGGAGCTCACCACCCGTGCGGGCTTTCCGTGCTTCACGGTCAGTGAGAATGCCTTGAGAGGTAGACAGGACTGCCATACCCAGGCCATTCTTCACGCGGGGAATCGCACCCACGGAGACGTAGTACCGACGACCAGGAGTAGAAGAACGATGCAGTTCCTGAATGTGTGGGGCGCCGTTCGGTTGGTACTTCAGCGTCACGGTAAACGTCCGGCCATCTGGTGCGGGAATTGCAGCCGCCAGGTACTGCTCGCGAACGAGCACCGTCGCAATAGCGAAACGAAGTTTCGATTGCGGGATAGTAACGGTTCGGTGCCGGGCTAAGCCAGCGTTCCGAATCCGGGTGAGCATGTCTGCGATAGGGTCCATAGGTTACCAGCTAGCTTTACGGAGTCCAGGAATTTCGCCCTTGTTGGCCAATTCGCGCACGCAGATCCGACACAAGTCGAACTTCCGCATGTACCCACGCCGCCGACCACAGCGCCAGCATCGGCGAACCTGCCGAGAACTGTACTTGGGCGTGCGATTGGATTTTGCGACTTGCGCGGCTGTAGCCATAGGGTGAGCTTACTTTGAAGGAGATTTCTTCACGGCGGGAGCTTGCTTCTTGGCGCCCAACTTCTCTTCTTCCCGCGTACGTGCTGAAACGGCGGTGTCGCGGAAAGGGAAACCCAGGAGTTCCAACAGGGTTCGGCCAGCGTCAATTGTCTTCGCTGACGTTGCGATAATTACTTCCAGGCCATGGATTTTTTCCACTTCGTCTGTGTGAATTTCTGGAAAAGCTAAGTGCTCGCGGAAACCGAGCGTGAAGTTCCCCTGCCGGTCAAATGCCTTGGGTGAGACGCCGCGGAAGTCGCGGACGCGGGGCAGAGTAACGTTGATGAGCTTGTCCAAAAATTCGTACATGCGTGTTCCGCGCAGCGTCACCTTGGCACCAATGACCATCCCCTGCCGAAGCTTGAACGCGGAAATGGATTTCTTGGCGCGGGTCAGCACTGGCTTCTGCCCGGTAATGCGGGTGAAGGTAGAAACCACCGTCTCCTGAATTTTCGGGTCTTTCACGGACGTCCCAAAACTGGCATTCAGTACCACTTTTGTCACGCGGGGCAGTGCATGCACATTTTGCTCACCCAGACGCTCACGCAACGCGGGGAGAACAGTAGTTCGGTAGATTTTGAGGAGGCGAGGAGTCATAGGAAAATTATGCACCGAAAGGTTTACCACACTTTGCGCACAAGCGCTGCTTCTTCATGTCCGTTCCCACGTGCACTTTTGCTCGGCGGGGTTTGCCACAGGAGGCGCAGACCAGCATGACGTTGGATTCGTGCAGCG
>CAZBMC010000090.1:0-3400 GCA_964493065.1 uncultured Gammaproteobacteria bacterium | reverse complement strand
CGCTCAGTGCGCCAGCAGGTGGAAAGACTGGAACTGCCCAATTTGGTAACCAAGGGAAGACGCATGGCTGGTTCGTTGGGTTCGCACCGTACGATAACCCAACCATTGCGATAGCGGTCATTGTAGAAGCTGGCGGCGAAGGACATGCGACCGCCTTACCAGTTGCGGAGGCGGGGTTGCGGGCCTGGTTAGCGAAACGTACCCCAGCGAGTTGACAGGTTCTTGGATCAAACGTATCCTGTCAACCACACCTCCATTTCGTCCGACTTTTGATTGTTGCACGTATGACCCAAAAAGAATTTCTCACCCCTGAGGGCCTGGAAAAGCTTACCGCAGAATTGCAGCACCTCAAAGTTGAGAAGCGTCGCGAACTCGCTGATCGAATTCAGGAAGCTAAAGAATTGGGCGATCTTTCAGAAAATGCTGAGTACCAGGAGGCGAAGAATGAACAATCATTTGTTGAGGGCAGAATCTTGGAAATTGAGATGACGCTGAAGAGTGCTGAAGTGATTCAGCCAACGAATTCGGCTACGGCACAAGTTGGTTCCCGAGTTACTATTACTATAGGTGGAAAGGTTTTCACGTACCACATTGTTGGTTCTAATGAAGCAGATCCAACCAACGGCCGCATTTCGAATGCTTCTCCGTTGGGCCAGGCATTCTTGGGTCACAAAGCCGGTGATGTCACCACAATTGCCACGCCAAGTGGCGCAGTGGAAGCAAAAATCACAAAAGTTGAATAACTGCAGCGGGAAAATAGCGCGCTTGCGGTTTTGCGAGTGCTCTTCGAATCCCTACAGAAATGTCAGCATGCTTGTCAAAAGCCAAAAAAACCCATAAAATCAGGGCATGGCTGTTGATATAAATGATGAACGGAGTGTCCGATTGCAACGCCTGCAGGAGCTGCAGGACGAAGGAATTTTTGCATACCCCAGCCAAGCGAACCGCACGCACACCATTGAGCAGCTGACGGCGACTTTTACTGATGGGGGAGAGGCTGTCACAATTGTTGGCCGTCTTCGGGGTGTCCGGCGACACGGCGGATCAACGTTTCTTGACGTCGAAGATGGTAGCGGACGTTTTCAAGTTTTTTGCAGCAAATCGGATTTGAAGTCTCTGTACGAACAACTCATTGCCCGTCTTGATCTGGGTGACCATGTGCAGGTAACTGGCAAGCCGTTCCGCACAAAGGCAGGTTCACCAGCGCTGCATGCCAGCGCGGTAACCTTGCTGAGTAAAGCGTTGCGACCGTTACCTGAGCAGTTCCATGGTTTAACAGATACGGAACTTCGGTACCGCCGGCGTGAACTTGATTTAATTGCAAACCCAGAAGCACGGTCAATAGCTCGGACGCGCTCAGCTATACTCCGTACCCTCCGGGCATATCTTGATGATGCTGGTTTTTTGGAAGTCGAGACACCGGTTTTACAATCAGTCGCTAGTGGAGCATCAGCAAAACCGTTTATAACGCACCATAACACACTGCACGAGGATCTATATCTCCGAGTCGCTCCAGAACTATACCTGAAACGTCTCATTGTGGGTGGTCTAGAAAAAGTGTACGAGGTTGCTCGCTGTTTCCGTAATGAAGGAATGGACCCGCAGCACAATCCTGAATTTACTCAAATTGAATTCTACGCTGCATTCTGGGACTACCAGCAGATGCTCGACTTTTGCCAGAGCATGTTGGTGCATACTGTGGAGAAAGTCCACGGGAAACTTGTACTAGAATTTGACGGCAAGGCTTTAGATTTTACCCCTCCATTCGCGAAAGTTTCGTACGTCAAGATCTTGCAGGAACATTGCGGGATCAACGTACTTGATGCATCACAAAAAGAATTAGTCTCTGCAATCCAGAAAGCTGGTGGCGATGCCGATCCCAAGGCTGGGCGTGGCACACTCATTGATACCTTGTGGAAAGTTGCAGTTCGGCCCACTATCCAACGACCAACGTTCATCACTGACTACCCGACTGAACTCTCACCGTTGGCAAAGCGATCTGTAAAGGACCCACGGGTGGTAGAAATGATCCAGCTGGTAATCGCTGGGAGCGAGGTGATTAAGGCATTTACTGAATTGAATGACCCAGTTGATCAGCGGGCTAGGTTCGATGAGCAGGACGCCTTACGGAAAAAAGGTGATGACGAAGCACAGTTTACAGATGACGTTTTTGTGGAATCTTTGGAGTACGGCATGCCCCCAACAGCCGGCGCTGGCTTGGGCATTGACCGTCTCACTAGCATACTCACTGGTAGTCACAGTATTAAAGAAGTCATTCTCTTTCCCGCACTCCGGAAAAACTAGGCGCGATCATGCTTGACCGAAAAACATTTCTTCAGCAACCAGAAGTTGTACTCACCGGTTTGCAAAAACGCGGAAAAAAGTTTGCTGATGAAGCAAAGAGTATTGTAAATCTTCTTGAAAAGAACCAAGGCGAACGTCAAGCTTTGGAGATTCTCCAAAGTGAGTTAAATGTTGGCAGTAAGCGTCTCACCCAAGCGGAAGGTGATGAACGAAAAAGCAAGTTGGCGGAATTAAAAAAACTTTCTGAAAAAGTAAAATTGCACGAGGCAAGGTTACGAGCAGCTGAAGCCGCAATCGATCTTGGGATCCAACGACTCCCAAATATTCCGCTTGAGGATGTTCCTGTGGGGAAAAGCGCAGATGATAATACGGTTCTCCGTGAGGTAGGGGAGCGGCCAGAGCTGTCTACACCGAAAGATTACCTATCACTTGCTGAGTCGCTTGGAATTATTGACGTACAGCGCGCCGCAAAAGCCTCTGGTTCGCGTTTTGGCTACCTTGTGGGTTCTGGGGCGCTTTTAGAGTTTGCGCTGCTCCAATACGCAATAAAAGGCCTTCTGGAGGCTGGTTTTACGCCAATGATCCCGCCAGTCCTGGTAAAAGAGGAAATAATGGCTGGTATGGGCTATTTGGCGCAGGGTGGGGCGGACGAGGTATACCATTTCCCAAAAGACAAGCAGTACTTAGTGGGAACCTCGGAGCAGACGTTAGGTGCGTACCACGCGGATGAAGTTCTTCGATCCGAAGAATTACCGAAGAAGTACGCGGGCTTTTCCACCTGCTTCAGAAGGGAAGCGGGAAGTTACGGCAAAGACACGAAAGGCATACTACGCGTGCACCAATTTGATAAAGTTGAAATGTTTGTAATCTGCACACCTGCAACATCGCATGACCTGCACGAAGAACTTCTCGCCATGCAAGAAAAATTGGTACAAGGCCTGAAGCTTCCGTACCGGGTGGTGCAACTGTGTACTGGGGATATGGGATTCCCATCAGCAAAGACGTACGATATTGAGTGCTGGCTGCCTGGGCAGAACGGCGGGAAAGGTGAGTACCGGGAAACGCATTCCACATCGAACACCACTGACTACCAAGC
>CAZBMC010000089.1:0-3571 GCA_964493065.1 uncultured Gammaproteobacteria bacterium | reverse complement strand
TTGTGTACATACGCATAGGCTACCAGGTGATTCCAAGCTATTGAACCATTACACTAGGATTGACAGGAAAGGCGCACCGTGCTACTATATCCGGTTCACTTTTTATACCTACATTTCTATGGATATTGAACGCATTGAAGCGCTCCGCAGCGAGCTCCACCCCCAACTGGGCTACCACGAGGTGTTGGACGCGCTGACCCAACTCCACCAGGAGTTAGAGAAGGAGCCAGTGGCAGAACCCACTGCATAAACCCAGACCAGCCCTTGGCACTTGTGCCAGGGGCTTTTGGTAATCTGGCTTTTGACAACCAGAAACGACAAGCCTAGGGTTAGCGTAGAACTGCTCATTCTTCCAGAAAGGAGGCTGACCATGCAGCCACAAGCGACCAAGAACGCCCTTTCCATCATCGTGCAATGCATCCTCTTTGGTGCGGTTGGGCTACTCGTTGGTTCAATGACCATTGGGGTTGTGAAATTCTTCCAGCCCGGTCTGGATGCCTTCTGGGACTGGTTGGGCCCACTACTTGGCACGGTCTTGGGTATTGGCTTTCTGCTCCTCATCGGGTATATCCGCAAACACCCAGAAGGGGTACGTTAAGCTCTGGCCCTCAACAACTGTTGGGGGCTTTTTCACTGAGAGCATCCCAGTACTGCCTAGACCCCCCTGGGCGGTTTCTTTCTTTGTTGACATTTTCTCACCCCCAGCCTAGGGTTGGATGAATACTGCTTTTTTTAAAAACGAGGTGCAACGTGGCTGAAAATCTTAGCCTCATCCTTGGCGGTGTCATCGTATTGGTGAACCTAGCTGCAATGAGCCTGTACTTTTACGAAGACCGACGGGGCGGCATTACTCCCAACCCGGCTGCCTGGGCAATTTGGTTCCTGGTGACCGTCGTCAATTTGCTGACCTACCAAACCGGCACGCACGACTGGATGAAGACCATCAACAGCGCTGTCTCCACCGGCAACTGCACATTCATGTTTGGCTACTGCATGTGGAAAGGCCGGATGCGGCAGATTGCCCGACGTGAGAAATTCGCCATTGGCATTGCCGTTGGCGCCATCCTCTGCTGGGTGTTCTCTGGCAATGCCTGGTACGGCAATGTGTTCATCCAACTAGCGGTTGCCATTTCCTTCTTCACCATGGTGAGTAGCGTGTGGCGCGGGAAGCATATCGAACGTCCCCTCCCTTGGGCGCTCTGGACTGTGTGCCATACCCTCACCTTCTGCATTGTGCTGCTCCGCTGGGATGGCCAATTCCTGGCACTGCTGTACCCAGGTCTAGGCGTGCTCTTCAACTGCACTGCCACCTTGGTCATTTTCTTCAAAAAACCAAAGCATGTGTAAACCCAAACCGCTTCCTCTTGAAGCGGTTTTTTTCTACCCTTGACACAAAGGTTACACATTGGTAAATTTCTTTGAACCCAAAAAAGAAAGGTTGGAGAATATGGAAAAAAATGTACTGTGCTCCGAATGGAGAATGACAAACCAACCGCATGCGGCGGCACGATTATCCAAGAACGACATTGGGTCAAGGTCCACACTCCGCAACAGGGGGGCGATGCAAACGCATGAAGGTGCAGTTGAAGTATCCCAATGCGACAAGTGCGGCCTCGTTTACGGCATTTCATAGGATCGCAAAACAATCTTTGTAAGAGCAACTCATTCGGGTTGCTCTTTTTTCATTGACAAAAATAGTCAATGACCTAAGATTGGCGCAGATATTGTTCCTACAAAAACGAGAAGGAGTCCACTATGAGCATGTGCGGCATCCTCAGGGTCTGCTTTTTATTTATCCTGATGATTCTCACAGGGGCGGTTATCGCATGTATCGCAAGTGTGGTACTAACCGTGTTGTTGATGGGCGTTGACTTACTAACGCCGTCAACAGTTGTGACTGATCCTAGATTGCTGATTCTCAAGCTTGTCGTACTTTTTACGATGGTGATTACGCTGCTAAATCTCTGGGATGACCGCGAGATATTCAAGCGCGCCATGTACGATCGATAGTGTCAAACTTATGCAAACCCAAACCGCTTCCCTCTGAAGCGGTTTTTTTGACAGGTGAATACTATTGATTTAGACTGGTGACAAAATAAGGATCATTCCAAAAGGAGCTGTGATGAGTTCAGCAACAACCCTTGCCTTCGTAGCGGTGATATTCGTAATGGTAATTTTTTTCGCCTTTTGCGTATTCCTTCGTATCATCGCCAAGAGAACAGAGGTTACACCAGAAACAAAGCGCCGCATGCTTCGGATAAGCACCTACGGCTTCATCGGTGGCACGATCGGGGTGCTGGCAGAAATCACGGCGCTCTTCGTTCCAACGCTCATGTGGATCCTCTATGCTTGCGTGATCATCGCTGCGGTGGCATTCATCGCGATTGGTCTACGGTCAGCAAAAGTGATTTAGGAATTACGAGCAACCTCACCCGGGTTGCTCTTTTCTATTGACAAAACCACGCTTACTAACTAATGTTGCTTCAAACAGAAGGAGGAGATATGGCAAAAAAGCCCAGGCCAACGCCCTGTAACCGCGTTTTCCTTGTGAACAAGAAACCAACACCGTGCCAAGGAAAAATGGAACTAAAACTGGTTAAAGTAGACACCTACTTCAACTGCGAGTGCCATGGTGAGGCAAAAGCGGGCGCGCACGTGACTCTCAGCGTGAAGCAGTGTAACGTGTGTGGAACAATAGCTTCGCTGTCCTAGAAGGACAACGCGCTTACCAACGCAAATTCTGAGCAACCCACCTGGGTTGCTCTTTTTTCATTGACAAGCAATAACCCTCTTGCTACATTCACCAACTAAAAAGGAATAACAAAAATTGGAGGAACAATGAAAGTTGTATTGCTGTACTGGACCTGGACAGACCGTAGCAGGTACGGGGAAATTTTTCACCAAAGCGGGAGTCGTGATGAATGGCACTACCCATTAAAAGACGATACGCACCTTCCTCTTGGAACGGAAATCGACATAAATAATATCGGCGGTGGTATTTCATTGAAGGTGTACCGCCATCGTTACTCCATTGAGGATGATGTTCTCCGCGTGCAAGTCAAAGTGGTCGAAGAAAACGCGGAAATGAACCCCGAAGAATTCCAGCAGTACATCAAAACAAAATGGATGGACGGTCCGGCAACCGATCTTTGGATTAAGCAACAACGCCCATCGAACGAATAATTCCATTCAGAGCAACCCACCCAGGTTGCTCTTTTTCTTTTCTGTCATTGCGAGGAGCAGAGCGACGAAGCAATCCCGCTTCCTTAAAAACCAACATAGTTCCGAATTTCATCGGGATTGCCACGTCCCTCGTTACACTCGGGACTCGCAATGACAGTAATGCCAAGTACCCCACAGAGTGGGGCACTTGGTTCAATACGAAGGAGGGGGTTGGGGGAGGTAAAGTTTGTTTAGCTACACCCCGTTGTCTCGCCACAATCCAGACACAGGATGCAGGTGCCGTTGCGCTTCATCTTCATGCTGCCGCAGGCGCCGCACTGGTCGCCGGTGAAGCCTTGCTGCCGGGCTTCGTCCTTGGCTTCCATGCCAAAGCTGACGGTCTGCTTCA
>CAZBMC010000088.1:0-3655 GCA_964493065.1 uncultured Gammaproteobacteria bacterium | reverse complement strand
CAAAACAGGCACTTGCGAAGTTTCATTGGCATGCTAGGCTGAGCGCAGTTAAGGATAACCCATAGCTCTTTAGTACAACGCGAGCAAACAGCCAAGGATGGCCTGCAGCGCCCCGGACGTTGTGTTCACTTCAAATAGCACATACCTCCAAAGGCGCTCAGGCCTTTTTTTATTTCATGAAAACGACCTCTCAGGGGGAGAGGTCGTGGAAAGAGCAAAGATTAGACAGAAAACTTTTCAGGCGGAATGTTCTCCTGGCAGGGGTACACACCGGTGAAACAAGCGGAACAGAAGTGATTACCGTTATTTGGCAGACACGCATGTAAACCTTCAATGGTCAGGTAGCCCAAGTAGTCTGCCTCAATGTGGTGGCAAATTTCCTCTTCGGTCATGTGACTAGCAACGAGCTCCGCAAATGTTGGCGTGTCAATCCCAAAGAAGCAGGGGTGTTTAATTGGCGGTGAACCAATGAGAACAATTACCTCTTTCGCGCCAGCCAAACGAAGCATGCGCACCAGCTTCCGAAGCGTGGTTCCACGCACTAGGGAATCATCAATGACAATGACACGCTTCCCCGCGACCACCGTTTTATCAATGGAGTACTTGTACTTGGCGGCGTCCTCACGAGATTTTTGATCAGGATGCAAAAACCCCCGACCAACGTAGTGACTTCGAATAATGCCAAAATCAAAGTGAATGCCGCTCCGCTCCGAAAATCCCAAGCCGGTACTATTCGATGAATCTGGCACTGCACACACAACATACTCATCGAGCGGATGAATGATTGCATGCTTGTGTAGCTCCCAAAGGGTTTCGCCAAAACGCTTCCGTGCGGCGGACACCGAGTGCCCAAAGACAATACTGTCTGGTCGAGCAAAGTAGATCCACTCAAACTCACAGAGCGCTTTGGTTGGACTCTTCACTCCAGGATACGAACGTTCGCCTTCCGCGTTCATGCAGACCATTTCGCCACGGAAAATTTCCCGGACGTACTTGGCACCAATAATATCAAACGCGGACGTTTCGGATGCGACCACGTACGCTGTTCCAAACCGTCCCAGCACCAATGGCCGAAAACCTTTTGGATCACGGAATGCCCACAGTTCACCGTCAATGATACAGACCATGGAGTACGCTGCACCCTGCAGGTCAGGATGCTGCATGAGCAACAAAATTGCTTCTCGTGTGGTTTTCGCTTGATCAAGGTAGTAGCCAATGAGGTGTACCAATGCCTCGCCATCCGTCCTGGTCTGTACGGCGTATGCACCGCCTTCCTGACTCGCAAGCCACGCACGGAGCTGGTTGTACCGGGGCACATCACCATTGCTCCCACCGGCCAATGAGTGTCCGCCCGGTGTTTTGAAAACAAAGGGTTGTGCGTCATCATCACCACCACCGCCACACGTGACGTACCGATTGTGCCCCATCACAATATTCCCAGGTAGCGTTGCTAGTACACTCGGCGTAAAAATATTTCGAACCAATCCTTGCGCTTTATGCAAGTGGAATGCAACGCCATCATACGTCACCTCTCCTGCCGCAGCTGGTCCACGATGTTGCATGTTATGTTGCATATCATGGCAGAGACGAGCAGCATCTGGGCTGCCGTACACGCCAGCGACCGCGCATTCATCGTAAAATTCACCCATTTGGGTCTCCTTCGCTATTTGTAAAATGACTATTTTCAGTTTCGGAACGCCCAGCTTACCACCGTGCTGTTCCCTCGTCAAAATGGATTGCGAGGAAAAGAAAAACCTCACGGTGAAGTGAGGTTTGGATGCTCGGCAAAGGGCGAGAGGAAGGTTCTACTCGAAATTGAGGTTCAGGAGGTGCTCACCTCCTGGCGGTACCACGAATGGTCCTTCCAGTGGCGCGTTCTTTCCCTTTGGGTGAAGCTTTTTGTACGCAGCGTAACACGTACGACATCGTTTTGGGTCTTCTGTAAAACCCTTTTCTGCAAAGTACTCCTGGGCGGAGACGGTGAAGGCAAATTCTTCATGGCAGTCTATGCAAATGATGAATTTGTCTGTTAACGTCCGCGCCGTTGCTGTAGGGTGAGAACTTCCTGTCATCACCAGCCTCCTGTTTGGGGGGTAAATGTGGTAGGTACAATGTCATGGTAAGTATATGCCGCACAATAGCTCTGGCAAGCGCCCCCTTGCCGAATTCCCAAAAGACTGGTAGCGTGAAGGCCACCCTCGACGTTCACCCTAACCCAGCGTATGCCAATTAAGAAAGCGTCAGCCAAACACGTTCGCCAGACCGTTTCTCGTGGCGCCCGGAACCTGAATGTGAAGCGCACCACCAAGCAAGCAGTGCAGTCTGCCCGCAAGGCGCTTGCTGCAAAAACCGCGGAATCCAAGGCGAGTGTCCTGGCGGCCATTCAGCTCTTGGACAAAGCCGCTCGGAAAGGCGTGATCAAGAAGAACGCCGCCAGCCGCAAGAAGTCCCGATTGATGAAGGCGTTGAACAAGGCGAAGTAATTACATCGCTTTACCTATTCCAAACGCACCTTGAAGAAGGTGCGTTTGTGCTATGCAAAGAAAATCTCTCTACCCCGCGCAAACTTTGGTGAGAAAATGCGTCAGGCCAATTTCCGGGTCTACCTTCCCGGTCTTCATGTCCACTTCCAGTTGAACCACCTGTTGGAAGAGCTGGGCTAACCGACCTTTGGGAAATTGCCGTACCGCGGCCACGGCTTTCTGCGCCACAAACGGGTGGAGGTCAGTTTCTTCAGCAATCGCCCCGGGGGCACTCCCCCGTTCCACGCAGTCTGCGACCATCAGCAGGATGCGGATTTGCCGCACCAGCATGGCGTGCAGGACTAGCGGATGCACACCCAAAAGAATTTGCCCGTGCATGAGCTTCAGCGCAGCGGGTAAATTCCGAGCAGCCAATGCATCCGTAAAGTGGAACATGTTGTCATCATGCGGGGCTTGAGTCCACTGGTTCACCAATGTGACGTCCACTGGCACTTTTCCAGCGGCAGCCACCAGCTGCGCAATGATGTTCGACAAGCGCCACAGATCTGCGCCCACATTGGCCATCAGCAGGTGCACTGCGTTGGGTTCAATGAGTCCACCCAAGCGTTGGACTTCTTTCCGAATCCACCCGGCCAATTGCGCTTCAGCTAAAGGTAAGAAGAGCTCAACTTTGGCGTGCTCAGGCCAGCTGATTTTCGTTGGCGCTTTGGGCGGAGCTTTCTTCGCGGTGGCCTTCTTGGGCTTGGCTGGTTTCTTTGGTGCGGCGGGTTTCCCCAGATCCTTCCCCTCCCAGCAAATCACCACAGCATCTGGGAAGGCAGTTGGATCTGCAAACCACGAGTTGAACTGCGTGCTGTCCGCCACTGACGCCGTGCGCAAAAAGTCGTTGAGCACCACTAGCCGCCTCTTCGCGAACATCCCCACTTGCGCAATGGCGTTCCGCAACTGCCCCAGCTCAAACGGCGGGGAAAACCGAACGATGTTCCCACCTGTGGGGTCGTACTTCTTCTGAAAACCAACCACCAGGGTGCGCAGCCGCTGGCGGGAGGAAAACGTGTCATCGCCGTGGAGAATCAGGAGGTCCATGGGGGGATTGTACCATGTGATTGACGGGAGAAAAGTGGTGCAGTAAGGTGGGGACAAACTAAAAGAACCATCGCTTTTGAAAAACT
>CAZBMC010000087.1:0-3676 GCA_964493065.1 uncultured Gammaproteobacteria bacterium | reverse complement strand
TCCTTAACTGCGCTCAGCCTAGCATGCCAATGAAACTTCGCAAGTGCCTGTTTTGCCGTATAAAAAAACGCCACCAATGGGGTGTGGTGGCGTAAAACGTACTTAAGTCTTGGGAATTTTTGGGATGACCTTCTCAATGAAGATCTCTACAAGTCTGGAGTCAAGATGACTTCCGGCGAGTCCTCGGAGTGCTGCGATTGCTTCCTCATGGCCAAGTGGTCGGTTATACGAGCGTTGACTCCTCATCGCATTGTGAGTATCCGCTACCGCAATGATACGCCCGGCAATGGAGATGCTTTCGCCAGAGATACCAAGTGGGTAACCGGTCATGTCGCCTCGTTTTCCGTCCCAACGTTCATGATGGGAGAAAACCCCTAGGATGACGAGCTCAGGGAAGGGTATGCCACACTTTCTGAGAATCTGCACGCCTTTGAAGGTGTGCGCCTCGAGCTCTTGGATCTGTGCCCCGGTTAAGGTTCTGCTTGGGTTGTTTAGCGTTCGCTCTTCAACCCCAATTTTTCCAATATCATGCAACCGGCCGGCAAAGGATATGCAAATGATATCTTCTTCCGATAGTTCGCTGCACTCTCTTGCAAGCAGCGTGGCACTGACCCCCACTTCCTCAGAGTGTTCATGCGTATGCTCATGTTTCTGTTCAAGCACACTGATGTACGCCTTGGTAATCAGCTCCATGTCATGGATTTTGCATCCCTGAATGCTTTCTATCAAAGTTCCTCCTGGGTTATTGTTTTCACGTCAAAGTAACACCCCTGTGGGTGAGTGTCAATGTGTGATGATAAATCCTACCGCCTGCGTTTGCGCACCTTAATCTTCTTGGTTGGTTCGTTACCCTTCAGTAGGGTGATTTGATCGCGCAGGTGCGCGGCTTTTTCAAACTGCAAATTCTGGGCGGCGATTTCCATTTGCTGTTCCAGGTCGCGCAGGAGGTGGTGGAGTTCCTCTTTGGGAATAATGCTGGGGTCAAAGTCCGACCGCTCAGCTTGCTCCGCCAGCTTCTTCCCGGCCAAGCGGGATTCTTTGATTGCTTTGATAATGGACTGGGGGGTAATGCCGTGCGTCTGGTTGTACGCCTCCTGGATTTTGCGGCGGCGTTCCGTTTCCGCAATGGCGCGTTGCATGGAGCCGGTCATGCGGTCCGCGTACATAATCACCTGGCCTTCCACATGTCGGGCCGCTCGGCCCATGGTTTGCATCAGCGCGGTTTCGGATCGCAGGTAGCCTTCCTTATCTGCATCAAGGATTGCAACCAGACTCACCTCGGGCAAGTCCAAGCCTTCGCGGAGTAAGTTAATGCCTACCACGACATCAAATTCACCCGTCCGCAGGCTGCGCAGAATTTCCAAACGGTCAAAGGTGTCCACGTCTGAGTGTAGGTACTGGACTTTGATGTCCAAATCTTTCAGGTAGTCGGTTAGATCCTCCGCAATGCGCTTGGTGAGCGTGGTTACCAGCACGCGCTGGTTCTTCTCCGTGCGGAGTTTAATCTGCTCCACCAGGTCATCCACCTGATCCTTGGTGGGTTTCACCGTCACCTTGGGATCCAGCAAACCTGTGGGTCGGATGAGCTGCTCCGCCACTTGCTTGCTGTGGGTTTTTTCGTACACCGCGGGGGTGGCGGAAATGTAGATAACTTGGTTGATCTTCTGTTCAAACTCTGGGAAGGTGAGCGGCCGGTTGTCATAGGCCGCGGGCAGGCGGAAGCCGTAGTCAATCAGCGAGGTCTTCCGGGACTTGTCACCTTCGTACATGCCACCAATTTGCGGCACCGTCATGTGGGACTCATCAATGACCATGAGGAAATCTTTGGGGAAGAAGTCAATGAGCGTGTACGGCGGCGTGCCGGGCTTGCGGCCGTCAAAGTACCGGGAGTAGTTTTCAATGCCGCTGGTGAAGCCAGTGGTGCGGATCATTTCAATGTCAAAGCGGGAGCGCTGTTCCATACGTTCGGCCTCCAAAGGTTTGTCATGCGCTTTGAACCAGGCCACACGTTCTTTGGCGTCACGCTCCATTTGTTTGAGGGCGTCTTCCGTGCCACTGGGATCAGTCACGTACTGCGTGGCTGGGTAGATATCCACGGTTTCCAGCACTGATGCATTTTTCCCGGTGAGCGCATCCACTTCTTCAATTTTCTCCACGGTGTCGCCAAAGAAGTGCACGCGGATGAGCCGGTCTTCGCTGAAGGTGGGAAAAATTTCCAGGGTCTCACCCAGGACCCGGAAAGAGCCACGCCAGAGATCGATTTGCTTGCGGTCAAACTGCATTTTGATGAGCTTGTCCAAGATTTTTTTCCGGGGCAGGCTTTGGCCTTGCCGAATGGTAGTCACCCCGCTCTTGTAGGACTCGGGCGAACCCAAGCCGTAGATGCAGGACACCGAGGCAACGATGATGACATCCCGCCGGGAGAGCACAGCTTGGGTGGAGGCGTGGCGGAGCCGGTCAATTTCCTCATTGATGTTTGTTTCCTTCTCAATGTACGTGTCGGATTTGGCAATGTACGCCTCGGGTTGGTAGTAGTCGTAGTACGATACGAAGTAGTGCACAGCGTTTTCCGGGAAGAAGTCTGCAAACTCACTGGTTAGTTGCGCGGCCAGCGTTTTGTTGTGTGAAATGACCAGGGTGGGCCGCTGCACCTGCTGGATGACGTTGGCAATAGTAAAGGTTTTACCTGAGCCGGTGACGCCCAGCAGGGTTTGGTCGTGGTAGCCTTTTTCCAAGCCAGTAACTAGCTTTTGTATTGCTGCGGGTTGATCGCCAGTCGGCTTGAAGGGGGAACGGAGGGTGAAGGGCATATGTAGATCCTAGCACGAGGTGTGTAACTTGGCAGCGTGCTGCGATGCACTTTTTTGCATACAAAAAGCCACTCACCTTGGGTGAATGGCTTGCATGAACTGTACTATCTGGCTTGTACTATTTTGATCTTTTTACGCTCTTGGTTTTTAATTCTTCCCCATACCATTGGGGTGGCAGGGTCTTTTTTAGGTGGGTTGACATACTGCATTTTTTCAGGTACACTCACCAACTAAAATACAAACTTGAAACCGCGGAGGAAGAGTGTTCGATCTCACCGCATACTTCTTTTTTCCGGATTGGCAGTTCGTCATTTTCATCCATCGACTTGTCGATGTTACGAAGTGGTGGATCATCTATCCGGTGGTCATTCTCCATTCTGCGTGCTGGCTGGGTTTGAAGCTTGGCATACTCCGCTTTGCAACCAACCTGGTACTCCGGCAAATTGCGCGGCGGCAAAGCCGGAAGGATGGAGCACCTGATCGCAACCACCCCCGCAGGCTCTTTCACAAACTTGTGCATAGTGTGTACAACGGTGCCCGAAAGATTGCCCATGGGAAGTCCGTTACGTCGGCGTTCCTCTTCTGGTTGGCGGCAGTACCGCTCTCGCAGAAAATTGGCATTGCCATTGTGGGCATTGGCTGGAACCGTTTTGGCTGGCGCGGGGTGGGTGCCCTTCTCCTGGGTACCGCGACGCAGGTTGGTCTTTTCTGTCTCCTCTACACATTCTACGGAAAAGAGACCGCCGAGCAGCTAATGTATTGGGTGATGCTGTCGTTGGGTATCATTATGCTCATTGGCTGGCTGCTGAAGAATGGAAGAAGTTCTTAATGAATACCGATACTGTCACAAGTGTCGGTTTTTCTTT
>CAZBMC010000086.1:0-3799 GCA_964493065.1 uncultured Gammaproteobacteria bacterium | reverse complement strand
CCGGTCTTCCCCTACCCATCGCGACTCTTGGACGCTGAGCAAAATCTGGTGACACCCGGCGCTACACCTACGAACGCTGCTCCAACACCAGCAACGACCCGGGTCAAAGCGAAGGTGAAGTCCAATGCTGTACCAACAACCAATCGACTCGTTATTCCGAAAATTGGCGTGGATCTGCCAATTGCTGAGGGGACGAACGAGGAAAAAGCTCTGAACCTTGGGGCCTGGCGCATTCCAGGTTCCAGTGTGCCCCCCGAAGGTGGCAATACCGTACTTTCCGCGCACCGTTTTCGGTACCGCCCACCCTCAAACCTCACCCTCTACCTGCTGGATCAGGTGAAGCCCGGCGATATAATGATCATCTACTGGCAAGGGAAAGAGTACGACTTTCAGGTTCGTACAACCAAAGTTGTTCCCCGCACCCAAACAGATATTGCTGAACCAACACTCACCCCGCAATTGACCGTTTTCACGTGCCATCCCGTATTCTCTACCAAGAACCGCCTTGTGGTGGTTGGTGAGTTGTTGTAGAGCGGTACCACTTCTTCGCGCATTCTCCATTTTCACTCCTGGAGTATCTGCTATACTTGACATACTGGTGCTTTTTTGATACACTCACTTGCTTGTATGAGCACTACACCTGGAGCGAAAAAAGGGCTACACCACCGCATTGCTGGGCATGTCGTGCACCACGCAAAGCATTGGTTTATCCCTCACAGTGGTAACAACCACCAGCCGCATGCCTTGCGGCCGCGGGCTTTACGTTTTTTCACATACCTCATTCTAGCTGCAAAAATTTCCAGCGTCGTCTTCCTCTTCGCTGCGTATCCAAACGAAGGACAGTATAGTGCGTACACCGCAAGTACAATATTGCAACTCACAAATCAGTCACGACAAGAGAAAAAGGTAACAACATTGACCAGTAACTCCAAACTCGCTGATGCCGCGACCCGTAAAGCGAAGGATATGCTGGCACGTAATTACTTTGCGCATACAACTCCAGATGGTAAGCGTTTTTGGACATGGATTGATAGTACGGGATACAACTACGCAGTGGCTGGAGAAAATTTGGCAATTGATTTCACTACTCCCGAATCTGCCCACGCCGCACTCATGGCAAGCCCCAGCCACCGAGAGAATATTTTGAATAGCCGGTACAGAGAGGTTGGCATTGCTGTGGTCACTGGAAAAATGGATGGGGTGGAAACCACGGTCCTGGTAGAGATGTTTGGCACGCAGGTTGCACAGAAGACACAGGTCGCAAAGGTGACTACCGTAAAGCCAAAACCCAAACCTTCGACACCCACCCTGCCCACAACCAAGCCAACGGTAAAACCGGCAACCAAACCGGAAGTCCAGGCTGAACAAGTTGCCCCACCCAAAGCAGTCTTCGTGCAGCAAAGCAGTGAAACCGTAACCATGACACCCGGCGGGAGTTCTGACATCTGGGCGGAATTTAAAAATACCGGCAGCGAAGCCTGGAAGAAAGGTTCCGTACGTTTGGTTACCACTCCCAGCAACCGGACCTCCACTTTGGCAGATAGTTCGTGGGTGAACGAAACAACCGTTGGGAACCTCGAAACCGATGTGCCAGTCAATGACGTTGCACGTTTTGAATGGAAGTTACAGGCAGTTGCAACTGAGGGATCACTTTCTGAAGCCTTTGCTCTCGCTGATGCAAATGGCACCGTGATTGCCGGCACAAGCCTCACTGTTGCTGTAAACATTGCTACGCCAACCACCATTGCACAAACCCAAGGGACGCCAACGCAGCGTGATCCACAAGCACCTGGTACCGAAGTGAATGAACCAAAGCCAACCATCATTAACAACCCGGACGGGGCCGATATCTTTAGCCGAATGCTTACCTTCTTTAACGATTTCTACATTGCTGCCCTGTTCTTCCTGGGCATTGCCTTACTCATCAATATTGCTGTGAAATTCCGCATTCAGCACCCACACGTCATTGGTCAAACCATGGCAGTCATTGCCATTGCTGCAACAGCAATCCTCCTGAAAGGCCACTTCCTAGAAAAAATTGGCCAGGCTATCCGCGTATTGTAAGTAGCATTTTCTCGTTGACCATACGGAGCGGATTTGCTACTGTATGGAGGTAGAAAAAAGAAGCAAACATTGACCATTTGGAGGGTGGCCGCTCTACGGCGTACCTAGTACAATATTGACATCAAAGTAAAAAGATTGCGTAGTATAAAAAGCAAAAAAATCTGCGTGCAAAATTTCACGCAACCCTCCCCAAAAAGATAGCCATAAATCTAGGCTAGTAGCGAACAAAAATTTCTTCAGAATACTCTCATTTCAAGGCACTTTTTTGCCTATGTGGGTATTTGGAAAGATTTTTGGAACACTACTAGCCTTTTCATTTTCTTCTACTCACGTTCACCCATGAAAAAAACTTTCATCGCATTCCTCATTGCAATCCTGGGTATAACCCTCTTTGGTTTCAATCCCCAGCAAGCCAAGGCGGCAGACCCAACAGTCACGAGTCTGGCAATATCACCGACAACCGCCTCTTTGCAAGCTGGGCAGAGTACGGTCTTTACCCTTACTGCCACTCTGAGTGATAGTACGGTCATTACAGCCACTGAACTAGCAACCTGGAGCCCGAATGGAGGGGGTTTTACGGGTATTCCTGGCCAGCGTGGTACCTATACCGCCCTGGCCCAAGGCAGCTGGCTCCTGCAGGCTTCCTACGGCGGTGTAACAGCCTCTGCCTCTGTGGTTATTACCCATGGCACCCTTAGCCACCTCAACCTTCTCCCAAAGACGGCAAATCTCACCGCAGACGGACTTCTCCCTCTCCGCCTGTTCGGAGTAGATGCCCAAGGAAATGCGTGGGATGTGCTTGATGCAGCAACTTTCACCGTAGATGACCCACTGGCCACTGTTTCCGCTGCTGGGTTTGCTCCCCACAGCGCAGGCACGTGGACCATCACCGCAACCCACGGTGGGTACCAAGCCAGCTTGCCAGTGACCATTACCCCGGGCATGCTCGCCAGCATTCAGCTGACACCCAGCGCAATTCCTACCCTCGATGTAAACGACACAACCACTGTTGAGGCAACACCGACTGATGCAAAAGGCAACCCAGTGCAAAAGCCTCTACAGTGGAAAACCACAAACCCAGACGTGGCAACCATCGATGCAAAAGGGAAAGTAACTGCCCGTGGCGCCGGGCAGACGAACCTCGTGGTGGAAAGTGAGGGCGTCTCGGTTGCCCAACCTATTGTTGTTGCGCCGGTTGATGCTGGCCGGGTTGCACCAACCGATGACATTCTTGCGGTTGCCCGCCCAGTCGCTCGCACGCCGCAGGTCGCAGCGGAAGAGATTGACCGCACGCCAACCACAACGAACGAAGAGGCTAACCTCACCCCCGGAACCACAACGTTGGTAACCACGTGCTCAAATCTCCCCCACCCCTGGATTATCGTGCTCATTCTCCTTCAGGCGGTAATTCTTGCGGCGTACTTCGTTTGGCTGCAGCGGAAGAAACTCGCCCTGTGGTGGCTTTTCCCAGCTCTACTAACAGTTGCCGCGCTTATCACCTACCGTGCAACCATATGCCAAGGAGAGTACCTGTGGTGGCCTTGGACAGCGCTGGGTCTGGCAATTGTTTTCTCCAGTGTGTACTACCAACGGCAGGACAACGTTGACACCGCACCCCCGGCTGAGAAACCACCCTCCCAAGGTCCAACCTTCTAACCCAAAGCCCCGCACAGTCGCGGGGCTTTTCCTTTCTCAGTAGTCATCTACCGTATGATCAAGTACGTAGCCAATGCGC
>CAZBMC010000085.1:0-3869 GCA_964493065.1 uncultured Gammaproteobacteria bacterium | reverse complement strand
GTCACGCCTTCGCAAGACATCGTGCTGGGTTGCTTCTACCTCACCATGTTGCGTCCGCAGGAGAAGCCAAAATTCTTCATGTCTTCGGACGAAGCGTACCTGGCGTTCGGCAATGGTCGCATTGCGTTGCAGGAAGAGATTCACGTTCGCATGGGTGCAGAGCGTATTGCTACCACCGTCGGCCGTCTGATTTTTAATGGCGTGATGCCCGAAGGCTGGCCTTTCGTGAACCAGCATCTGGACAAGAAGCGTCTCTCCATCATGGTTGGTGAATTCATTCAGAAGGCGGGAATGGAGCGCACGGTCAGGGTCATTGATGAATTGAAGAACCTGGCCTTCACGCACCTCACCAAGTCCGGAATTAGCTGGGGCATGGATGACCTGACCATTCCAAAAGAGAAAGCAGAGATTCTGAAGGTGGCGGACGAGAAGGTAATGGAACTGACGCAGCACTACGAAATGGGTTTGCTGACCGATGACGAGCGGCACAACCGCATCATTGAAGTGTGGGACCAGGCCAAGAGCCAAATTCAGAAAGCCTGTAAGGCAACGTTGGATAGTTTCGGTCCCGTCTTCAGCATGATCGAATCTGGAGCACGTGGTTCTTGGGGGCAGACTACCCAGATGATGGGCATGAAAGGTTTGGTGACGAACCCTGCCGGTGACATCATTGAGCTACCTGTGCGCGGGAGTTTTAAAGAAGGCTTTGACGTGCTGGAGTACTTCATCTCCACTCACGGTGCCCGCAAAGGGTTGTCCGACACCGCTCTGCGTACTGCGAACGCTGGCTACCTTACTCGGCGTCTCATCGACGTGGCGCAGGACATTGTCATCGCGGAAGACCAGTGCGAAGACGAGGACGGTATGGTGCTGCTCAAAGCTGACTCTGAGGTGCTGGGTGAGACTGTGGCGCAGCGTGCGTTAGGTCGCACCAGTTTGCAGCGCGTGTCTGACCCCGAAACCCGCAAGGTGATTGTGCAGAAGAATGCACTGATTACGGAAGACATTCTGCCGGTGCTTGAGAAGTTGGACTTGGACGAGCTCCGCATTCGTTCCGTACTCACCTGCAAAGCGAAGCGCGGCCTGTGCGCAGCTTGCTACGGGTATGACCTAGGGTATAACCGCTTGGTGGCCAAGGGGATTGCTGTGGGGATCATTGCCGCGCAGTCCATTGGTGAACCTGGTACCCAGCTGACCATGCGTACCTTCCACACTGGTGGTGTAGCCGGGCATGACATTACCCAAGGGTTGCCACGGGTGGAAGAACTCTTTGAAGCTCGCCCCGTGAAGAAGCCCGCGGTCCTGGCTGGCATTGCTGGTACCTTGTCCATTACCGAGGGTGAAAAAGGGGAGAAGATTCTCCGCATCCATGGCCGGGGTCAAGCCGCAGATACCTACCCACTGAAGCGTGGCTACAAAGCCGTGGTGGCTGACGGTGCAACCGTAGAAGCCGGCGCAACCCTAGCCGAAGCCAAGGGGAAGGACCCAGTGGTCGCCACTGATGGCGGCACGGTGAAGTTGGGTGGCGCAACCGTAGTGAACATTCACCGGGAGAAGGACACCGTGGAAGAGAACGTGGTGCTCCCCGGTGATACGATCTTGGTGAAGGATGGCGACTTGGTCAACCCAGGCCAGCAGCTCACCGAAGGCAGCTTGGACATCCATCAGCTCTTCCGCCTCCAAGGTGAACGCGCGGTGCAGGATTACCTGATTAAGGAAACCCAGTTCATCTACTCGTCCCAAGGGCAGAAACTGAACGCCAAGCACATTGAAGTTATTGTGCGGCAGATGTTCTCCCGCGTGGCCGTGTCTGACGCTGGTTCCACGGAGCTCATTGCCGGCGAAATTATTGAGCGCAACCAGTTTGACGCCGCCAATGCCAAAGCCGCAGCGAAGAACAAGACCTTGGCCAAGGGTGAAGTGCTGCTGTACGGCATCACCAAAGCCTCCCTGTCCATTGATAGCTTCCTCTCCGCCGCGTCCTTCCAAGAAACCGCGCGTGTGCTCATTGACGCCGCAGTCTCCGGGAAGATCGATAAGCTCCGCGGTTTGAAGGAGAACGTCATCATCGGCAAGCTCATCCCCGCTGGAACCGGGTTCCGGCCGGACGATGTTCGCTAAAGTTCATCGTAGCAAACAGATTCCCAAGCCTCGGCTCTTCAGCCGAGGCTTTTGGATTTTCCTCGTCAAAAAGCCGGAAAAATGGTAAACTCCAAGTTACGATATGGCGCAACGACCGAAATCATCAGATAACGCTGCTCGCCCCGACGCAGACGAGCAGGAAGCTTCGGCTCCCGTCCGAACGCCTCGGCAAAGTGGTGGAAACAGGAATCGTTCTGCCCGGGCTGAACGGCAGAACCATGCACCGCTGAAGCAAGAGACGCGGCAAGGGGTTGCAATTACCATTCTCATTGCCGTTGCTGCATTGAGCGTCCTGAGCTTGTTTGGCATTGCTGGCGGTTTTGGCCATGGATTTGATAGCGTCCTGCGGTGGCTCTTTGGTTGGGCGCGGTTTGCATTTCCGGTGGTGCTCATTGTCTGGACGAGCTTCCTCTTCCGCCCGCAGAAGTTTTCCCTCCGTCCAGCAAACTACGTTGGTCTGGTTGTTGCTTGGTTTGGGTTTGCCGGTCTGCTGCAGCTCACCATTCCGGTAGCGGAAATGGGGGAGCGGATTGGTGACGGCAGCGGTGGCGGGGCGTTCGGTCTGGCGCTCGCCTGGCCCTTGGTTTCTGCCATGGGGATTTTTGCCAGCGCCATTGTCCTCTTGGCACTCCTCCTGGTTGGGTTGCTGGTGATGCTCGACGTTTCGCTCAATACTTTGGCAGAGCGGGGGAATATTTTCCGGCGCTTGCGCTACCAGTGGCTGGCCATGACGCACAATTTGCGCGCGGCACAGCGCGTGGAAGAAGTCGCGCCCCCGCCAATGGAAACTGCAGAGGATGATGAGGAAGAGGTTCCACCGGAAGAAGATCTGGGTTTTTCGTCTCGAGAAGTCGGTGCTGCCGATGCTCCTGCCCCGGCTGAGCCCAAGAAGCCCCGCGTTCGTCGGCATATTACGTTCCCATTAGATTTATTGGATGCCACACCCAGTAAGCCCACCAGCGGTGACATTCGGACGAACACAGAACGCATTCAAAAAACCTTTGCCAACTTTGGCATTGCCGTGGAAATGGGTGACGTGAACGTGGGTCCAACCGTGACGCAGTTCACCATGAAGCCCGCTGATGGGGTGAAGCTCACCTCCATTACCTCTCTGGCAAACGACCTAGCGCTGGCTCTGGCTGCTCACCCGATTCGCATTGAAGCACCTATTCCAGGTAAGTCCTTGGTAGGCATTGAGGTGCCAAACCAATCTTCGGCCATTGTCCGTCTACACGACCTGCTGAACTCGAAAGCCTACAGCCAGCGACAATCACCGTTGAGCGTGGCTATTGGGAAGAGCGTGAATGGCGATTCTTTCATTGCGGATATAGATAAGATGCCGCACTTGCTCATCGCCGGTGCCACCGGGTCAGGGAAATCTGTCTGCATCAACACCGTCCTGCTTTCCTTGCTCTACGCCAACGGGCCAGATGATTTGAAGCTCATCCTGGTGGATCCCAAGCGCGTGGAGCTCACCAACTACAACGGCATTCCGCATTTGCTCACGCCGGTGATTACTGAAGTACCCAAGACCATCAACGCCCTGCGCTGGGTGGTGGGGGAAATGGACCGGCGCTTCCAGTTGCTTTCCACAGTGGGGAAGCGAAACATTCAGGCGTACAACGCACAGCACCCAGACCCTTTGCCATACCTCGTTGTGGTTATTGACGAATTAGCCGACCTGATGGCCGTGGCAGCCCGGGAAGTGGAAGCTGCCATCATCCGCT
>CAZBMC010000084.1:0-3954 GCA_964493065.1 uncultured Gammaproteobacteria bacterium | reverse complement strand
AGAGAGATCCGCTAAGTACTCTTGCACGGGTTCAGGCCACTTTGTTTGCAAAATAAATTGATCACCATGTTCTTTCATTGCATGCCACAATTCTTCTGCAATATGTGGGGCAAAAGGGGATAGAAGTTGTAAAAGAATTGAAAACTCTCCTCGGGTAACGTCGTCTCTACGATCCTTAAGGTAATTAACATAAATCATCAATGCGCTTACCGCTGTGTTAAATCTAAATGATTCAATATGATCTGAAACTTTCTTAATCAATTGGTTTAACATTCGATGCGCTTTCGGGTCAGTTGGAATATTTACTCTGCCAAGTTTAGCTCCGATTTCCCACACCTTTTCCAAAAACCGCGTAACGCCCCGGATTCCTTGCGTGCTCCAGGGTTTTGCATCTTCAAATGGCCCCATGAACATTTCGTACATGCGCACCGCGTCAGCGCCATACTCCCGAATCACGTCATCTGGGTTAATGACATTTCCCCGAGATTTGCTCATCTTCACGCCGTCCTCGCCAAGAATCAACCCTTGGTTCTTGAGTTTGAGAAATGGTTCATCACCTAGCTCTTTGGGAATTTCGCCGATGTCGTACAGGACTTTGTAGATAAATCGGGCGTACAGGAGGTGCAACACTGCATGCTCTGCCCCGCCTACGTACACGTCCACAGGTAGCCAGGCTTTCAGCTTCTTTGGGTCGGCAAATTTCTTGGTATTGTGCGGGTCGCAGTACCGGAGAAAGTACCAGTTGGAACCTGCCCACTGCGGCATGGTGTTCGTCTCCCGTTTGGCGGGTCCACCGCAGTTTGGGCATTTCGTCTTCACCCAATCTGTAATCCCAGCCAATGGCGATTCGCCCGTACCAGTTGGCTCATACTTCTCAACATTCGGCAGTTCAACAGGTAGATCTTTTTCAGGAACCGCAACAATCCCACACTTTGCACAGTGCACCATGGGGATGGGTTCACCCCAGTACCGCTGCCGGCTAAACACCCAGTCGCGGAGTTTGTACTGCACTTTCGCCTTCCCAACCCCGGTCTTTTCCAGCCAAGCAACAATAACTTTCCGAAATTCCTGCGACGTCAAACCTTCATACGGTCCATCATACCCAACACGCTGAAGATCGTTACTTAAATGACCATTTGCGCCCGGACTAACGACTGCTTCCAAAGGATTCTGACGAACGGGGGTGCTTGGCAAAGTCTCCCGGACCATAACCCCTTCGCCCGTGTACACTTCTTTCCCTTTTAGACGCTCAAGCCAAAATGGTAGCTCTGCGCAGGCCATATCTTTTCTGGAAATTTCCTCCAATGTCCACCACTCAACTTCGTGCTTGTCTTGCTCTGCTTCAGTAACGGTGATTCGCTTTGCACTCTGCAATGAAAAAAGAATGAGGTACGCCATGGCTTTTCGATTCTCGCCTTTATGTGCAGCGTAGTACTCTGCCAGCACTGGGCCGCCCATGACCCGCTCCAGCCGGACATCGACAAATCCCGTTTCCTCTTGAATTTCACGCTTCGCAGCTGCAACAATATCCTCCCCTGCGTCCACACCCCCAACCACAAACGTCTGCCAGGGCTGATGCTTCCACTTGAGGGTGAGACATTTCTTTGCTGTGTGATCAAAAACGATCGCTTGGATAGTTTTCCGCGCCACCACTGGCTTACCAGGCTGGGGTGGATTTTTTTCGTCAACGACGTGTGGCGCAATAACGTGTCGTATCGGCAAGTCATACTTTTTCGCAAACCCAAAATCCCGCTCATCATGCGCTGGCACGGCCATAATCGCGCCGGTGCCATAGGAAGCGAGAACGTAGTCCGCCACCCACACCGGAATCTTCTCCTGGTTCACGGGGTTGATTGCGTATGCACCGGTGAAGACGCCGGTCTTTTCCTTTGCCAAATCCGTTCGGTCCAAATCAGTTTTCTGCGCTGCCTTCGCAACGTAGGCCTCAACTTCTTTACGATGCTCGGTTGTTGTAATTTCTTTTACCAGGGCATGCTCTGGCGCAAGCACAAGGTATGTTGCACCAAAGAGTGTATCTGGCCGGGTGGTGAAAATGTTTACCTTCCGCTGGCCACCAGGAGCAACAGCATTGAGAATTGAGGGAGTACTAAATGGCTTTCCATTCCGAGAAGAGTAATGCGGCATTGGCGCCTTCTCCCATTGCACCTGAACTCCCAAAATGTTGGCAAGCTGTGTCGGTTCTTCCCTTCGGACAAGGTCGTCATGCGTGTCAGCGAGAATTGTAACCTGAGGAGTGAGAGAATGAATTTTTTTAGCATCAAACGTATACTTGCTATACTGCGCGACGCCCGAAGGAAGAACCACGTCGTCTCGTGCTGGCGTATATGGAGGCGCCACGAGCACAAGGCCAGCAACCTTCACTCCTTTTTGCTGCAGCAACTCCAACGCAGTAATACATCCCAAGCTGTGCCCGAGAATAATCGTCCCTTCGTCTGGCTTAAGTGCAAGCACCGTTTCAAGATTCTCTGCTAAATTTGGGAACTCGTCTTGAGAAAGCTGAGGAGCATCAACATGCACACCTTGCTTTTCGAGAGTATCGCGGAGCCATCCCTTGAAACCGGTATTCGGCTGCCCTTGGTAACCATGGAGGATAATGACTCGCTTCGGCCACTGTGGGAGAATTGAAAACTGCACTTCCGCACCTTCACTCTTCCCAATCCAATTCCGTTGGAGCTGCTTTATTGACTCTGGCCAATCAAGGTTATCCAAATCGTTCAGCAAACGCTCGATGTACCGTTCGTCCGTGATTTTTACTAACCACTGCCGGATATTCTTCTTTTCCACGGGCGTGCCGCAGCGGTCGCACTTGCCCCCAACCACCTCTTCGTTGGCTAAGCCAGTTTTGTCCTTCGGGCACCAGTTAATAGGGGCTTCGGCCTCGTAGGCAAGGCCTTTTTTAAATAATTTGAGGAATATCCACTGCGTCCACTTGTAGTACGAGGGGTCTGACGTGATAACTTCCCGGTCCCAATCGTAGGAAAACCCCAGGGACTGGATCTGCCGGCGCATATTGGTAATATTCTCGGCTGTGGTTTTGGCTGGGTGGGTTCCGGTTTTGATGGCGTAGTTCTCCGCTGGGAGGCCAAAGGAATCGAAACCCATGGGGTGCAGCACTTCCTTTCCTTGCATGCGCAAGTACCGGCTGAGAATATCTGAGGCGGTATAGCCTTCTGGGTGCCCAACATGCAGCCCTTGAGCTGATGGGTACGGGAACATGTCGAGAACGTAGCGCTTCTTAGCTCGAGAATCGTCACGTGCGGCAAAAACCTTTGCATCCAGCCACGCTGTTTGCCACTTTTTTTCAATTGCTTGCGGGTCGTAGGGAAGAAAAGGCATACAAGCCAATGGTAGCATGCAAATGCACTAGGAGCAAGCAATTTTTTGGCTATGGTTAGCCAAAAAAAGACCTGCAGCCTTGACATGATATGGATGAATTGCTATTGTAGGGTCTCGGAAGAATCTCTACATCCGTAGAGATTTTTGTATAGTGAGAGCACACAAGTGGAGGTATCACATTTTTCCCATCCCCCCTATTAGTACTCGACTCATCCAAATTGGAATTCGCACGCTCCTGAGTGCGCTTGGTGGCCTGCTTCGCATTGCGCGTGGTCTTGGCGCCATTCTCCTCCTCCTCACCTGGCCATTCCGTTGGCTTGGCAAAGGTGTGTACGCATTTGGCTTGCTTCCTGCCTACCGGTACTACCGCATTGGTCGAACCAAATTCAACCAAATCATTGCCCCGGCGAAGAGTCGCTGGCTCTTCTTCATCTTGCACCGGAATACGGTTGCGGCCGCAATTGCGCTGGTCGCTGTCTTCATTGCTATTAACAATGTCCAAGCAAAAGCCTCTGATTCTGTGAATTTTGGCCGTAAAAGCGTCTTTGGCAGCTTGTTCCACGATACACTGAGCGAAGAAACTGAGGTTGTGGAAGG
>CAZBMC010000083.1:0-4135 GCA_964493065.1 uncultured Gammaproteobacteria bacterium | reverse complement strand
CCCGTGCCTACTTAACGAAAACCCTCTCGGCTGTTCCAACTGCTACCTAATGCCCTGTTCCCTCCTCTTGATATTTCTGCGTGCTTTTTGTATAATCTGCTTTCGTTTCCCTATCCTACGTCGTCAGTTTTGCGTCGTCAATATGCTACACTGACCGTAGGTGTAACCCCCTTTTTCCTATGAACCAAGCCCAACAATTGCAAATAAAGATTGACGATGTAACCATGAAAGGCGTGTACGCCAACATGATGAGCATTGCGCACACCAAGGAAGAATTTGTCATGGACTTCCTGCACATTGCCGCAGCGCAGCAGCAGGGGATTGCCGTAGCACGGGTGGTGGTTTCCCCTGGCCATGCAAAGCGGATTTTGAGCGCTATCAAGGAAAACCTGGAAAAGTACGAAGCCGCTTTTGGGAAAATTGAAGCTGCCAAAGAGCCAACCTCTGGCGGGGTTGGGTTTCAGGCATAAGCGGTCAACGATCCTGGGTGGGCGAGCAAGCTCGCCACCTACGAAGAGAGCAGCCGTAGGTGCACAGCTTGCTGTGCTGGAAGATAGTATATGCCATACAGACGATCAATTCGGTTAAAGGAGTATAACTATAAGAGTGATGGAGCATATTTCGTCACGCTTTGTACCGCAGACCGAGCGCCAATCATCACTGCTGTACGAGAACGTATTTTAAAAAGAGAACTCCGTAGTTTGGAAGAACGTTTTCCGGGTGTACATGTGGATTTCTTCATTTTTATGAAGAATCACGTACACTGCATTTTTCTTTTTGAGGATTCGGTTGTTCCGTTACCCCAGGTTATCCAAGTGTTCAAATCAAAAACAACAATTGCAATTCGCCGATTAGGCTACCTTCCTAAAATATTCTGGCAAAAGAATTACTACGAGCATATTATCCGTGACGCTGACGCTTTTAATATTATTCGTGAATATATTCGCTGTAATCCAGAAGTGGAAGTTGTCCGCATGGAAGAGATAGTAAAGTTGAAGCGTTCTTCTGCTCGACAGCAAATCGACAAATAGCGGTTTCCGGTATACTCTACATATCCTTTTGATCACTATGGCCACCCCATCATCCCTCGCCCAGAAAATGACCAAACCCACGGCCACCCCAGCCGGTCCGCTAACGTGGAAATTTGTGGTCATGGGTTTGGTGCCGGTGGTGAGCAGCGTGCTGCTGTGGTGGACGTTGCACATTGCGCTCCTGGGTCCAAATGAAGCGCTCACTACCGTCGAACGGCTGACCCAGTACAGCGTGAGCCTTGCCTTCTTCTGCGTCACGTTGGCGCTCTTTGGCGTGTTCGCCATGGCTGCTGGTCGCAAGCGCTGGTGGATGTCGCTGGTCTCTGGCGCGCTGTGCTCCATCACCTTGCTCCCGTTTTTCCCCTGGCGTTGGGCAACGCTCGCTGCAGTCCTCATTACTTTGGGTGGGTATGCCCTCTGGTCATGGAATGTGGCTGGGGATGTTGCCATTCGCCGGAAGTTTCAGCCGCACTACACCATCCACGCCGGTTTTGGGACGGGTTTAATTCTCCTGCTGGTGGGAGTGTCCATGTGCTACTACACGTCGTTGGGGCAGAAGGATGCGTCGGCAGCGACGTTTCGTGAAAATTTAGTGAACTCTGGTCGATCCGGCATCGATTCGTTGCTCGCAAACCAGGTTCAAGGTTACCGTGGAGAAATGACATTAGACGAATTTTTGGGTCTGGTGGCAACGGACAAGCTTGGGGAATTTGTCTTGCCCCAAGTCACGGAGACGCTGGACAATGATCGAGCCAAGCAAGAAGCGTACAAGAAATTGCAGGCAGAACTACGGAAGCTGAACCCAAGTGTACCGGCGGTGCAAACGAATGCAGTGGGTGCGGAGCTGGACAAGCAGCTGGAAGCAGAACGACAGGCGCTGCTGCAAGCAACGTTGGCCAAACTCAGTGATGTGCAGCGGCAGTTGCTGGATGAAGCGCGGCATGAATTTGTGCAAACCTTCCGCATCCAGGCTTCTGGTACAGAGACCATGGACGCAATCATTGAGAAAATTCTCTTACGTAACATTTCCACGTACGTGGATCCGTATGAAGATTTCTTGCCGCCCCTGCTCGCACTCTCGTTTTTCTTCGTCATTGAGCTGATCAGCATCATTTACCGGTACGTCATCTTTGCATTGGCGCCGCTCATCGCGTGGGTGTACCAGAAAATGGGCGCGTTGCGGATTCGGGTTGTCCAAGCAGACGTGGAGGAAGTCGTCGTGTAGCGTCTATGGCCAAAGACTACTACGCCATTCTTGGGATATCCCGTTCCGCCAGTGCGGAGGAAGTAAAGAAAGCCTTTCGGAAGAAAGCGCATGAGTTTCATCCGGACAAATCGCACGGCGATGAAGCGAAGTTCAAAGAGGTGAATGAGGCGTACCAAGTGCTGTCCAACCAAGAGAAGCGCCAGCAGTACGACCAGTATGGTCAGACGTTTGACGATGCTCGGCGGCAAGGTGGCGGCCCAGGCGCGGGCGCTGGGTTTGGTGGTTTTGGTGGATTTGGCCAAGGCGGGTTCCAAGGCAATGTGGATATGGGCGACTTGGGCGACATGTTTGGTGACCTCTTCGGCTTTGGCGGTGGGCACAGCCGCCGCAGCACCCGGCAGCGTGGCGGAGCAGATATTCAGGCGGACATACAGCTCACCTTCCGAGAAGCAGCTTTTGGGGTGGACAAACAATTTGAACTGCTAAAAGAAGTCGTCTGTGATCATTGCAAAGGCAATGGTGCCGAGCCTGGGGCGAAAGTTGAAACGTGCAGCACCTGCAAAGGGCAGGGCCAAGTGCAGCGCGTCGTCAATTCGATGTTCGGCCAAATGGCGCAGGCAGTAGTGTGTCCAACCTGCGACGGACAGGGGAGCATTCCAACGAAGAAGTGCCGTGTCTGCGGCGGCGATGGCCGGGTGCGTCGCGAAACCATGATCAAGGTATCTGTCCCAGCTGGAATTGATGACGGGGAGCGCATCCGTCTGACAGGCCAAGGGGAAGCCGGTGAGCGCGGCGCCGCGGCAGGAGACTTGTACCTCCGCATTCGGGTCATTCCAGATGCACGGTACGAACGCGACGGGGCAAACTTGGTTTCCACCGTGCACATTACTTTTTCCCAGGCCGCGTTGGGAGCCAAGGTTGAAGTGGAAACATTGGACGGAGTGGTTACCATGAAAATCCCTTCAGGCACCCAAAGTGGAAAAGTCTTTCGTTTGAAAGATAAAGGTATTCCCCACCTGCGCAAACGCGGCCGGGGTGATCATTTGGTGACGGTGGTAGTTGATGTACCAACGAAGCTATCGGGGAAAAGAAAAGCACTCCTGAAGCAATTGGCAGAGATTGAAGGGAGTGAAATCGACGAATAAGCCAAGTGCGATATACCTCTCCCACACCCGTGGGAGTACCATCACCCGCAGCACCTGTTTGGAAATCAGGGCTGCGGTTTTTTATTGTTGCGCGGCGTAGAAAGTGGTATACTCATACTATCTTTAGGAGGAAACGAACATGGATCCAACGTCAATCGGGGTCGCAGCACAGAATGTCTTCAGTAGTATAAACTGGGCACAGCCCACGTGGGACTTGTTCATTATCATGTTCTTCATCATTGCGGCGTTCCTCTACGGGCTCAGCTTGGGTCGGGATCGAATCATCGTCATCATGGTGTCCATTTACATGGCCTTGGCCATTGTCAGTGCCGCACCTTTCCTGGGTCCCACCACAACCATTGTCCTCAACACCCCGGTGGTCATCAAGATTAGCGTCTTCTTGGGCATCTTCGTGTTGCTGTTCTTCTTCATGTCCCGGTCAGCACTCCTTCGTACCATTGCTTCGTCCGATGACAAGGGGAAGTGGTGGCAAGTGCTCATCTACTCCATTCTCCACATTGGTTTGCTCGTCAGCGTGACGCTGAATTACCTCCCCAGTGGCGCTGTGGAAAAATTAGCCCCGCTTACCCGCGCGGTGTTTGCTACCCCCAATGCACGCTTTGGCTGGGTCATTGCGCCAATCATTGCCATGGTGCTCTTTGGCGGCGCGGCAAAGGAGAAGAAGAAATTTAAGTACGAAGTGTAAGGGGGAAGCTGTAAAGCTTTAGAGCCATAGAGCTGTAGAGACTTTT
>CAZBMC010000082.1:0-4186 GCA_964493065.1 uncultured Gammaproteobacteria bacterium | reverse complement strand
ATAACACCGCGGTTCGGAATCTGGTCACTGTCAGTGCGCAGGCTGATGATAACGGTTTCATTAGCCAATTGAAGCTCTACGTTGATGGTGTGCAGAAGTTCTTCCAGTTTGGCGATGCTTCTAGTATCTCTGGTGTACTTGATTTAACCCAAGGAACGCACACCGCCTATTCGGTAGTCATTGACCAAGCTGGGCTCAGCACGCAAAGTGCAACCTCCACATTTGTGGTAGATAATACGCCGCCTGTAGTAACTTTGGTAGATCCAACACAAGGCGCAACCGTCTCTGCCAGCATCGCCGTATCCGCAAGTGCCACTGACAACGACGCGATACAGAAAGTGGTCTTTATCCGGGATGGCGGCACGGTCATTGGCGAAGATACTACCGCGCCGTACGCATACACGTGGGATACATCCATAGTAAGTCCTGGAAATCACCAGCTGGGAGCGGTTGCGTATGATCGGGCTGGGAATACCACCACCTCTTCAACCCACACCGTCACCGTCCTCGCTATCCCCAGCTACCTCTGTGGCGACGCTGATGGTACCAACCTCCTGACCATCTCCGACGCGGTCTACCTCATCAACTACGTCTTCAGCGGTGGACCGGCGCCAGTGCCGCTCATTGCCGCTGATGCGGATGGGAGTGGTATGGTAACCATCTCCGACGCGGTCTACCTCATCAACTACGTCTTCGGTGGTGGACCGGCGCCAAGCTGCACTGCCGCGCCACCGTCCGTGAAACTTGCGCCTGACCCCACAGAGGGTCAAACCCTGCAGAGTTTCAAGGCCGCGCACCCAGAGATTTTTAGCCAGTAAACTTTCGGTCAAAAAGGAAAACCGTTCACAGAAATGTGAACGGTTTTTTCGTTTACGCGCACTGTTCGTTGGGTGAACAGTACAATGCGCTAGCTAATGTTCAACGAGCCCGGATTTACCCAGTGCTCTTCGGTGACGTAGCAGATTGCCAGCGGCACCGGAATGCCGGGACGGGTAAACCAGAGGAGGAAGGGTTCGTCAATGACGAGGTCTGGCGGCTTTGGTGCGTGGGCAGATCCAATGACCATGGTCCCAATATGCACCACGCTCTTCACGCGTGCGCCAACCACATTGACCCGCAGCTTCGTCGTTTGCTTAGCCGAAGCAATGATCGCGGGGTAGTTTTCTGCGCTCTTTGTCCTCATGTTCTGCAGCCAGCCAATTTTCGGCGCATCGTCTAATTTCACCATGGGAAATTGCACACCATCAAACCGGAAGTACACCGCCGTTATTTCCTCCGCGTGGGATAGTGTACGAACATACGCATCAATTGCGGTGCCACGCATTGGATATGGTGCTTGCGTAATGTACACGCGGTCACCTGATTTGGTTTCCAGGATGGCAATGGGATACGGATGTGCTTTGGTTGCGTAGATGGCAATGTGCTCATGCGCCAGTCGCACACCCGGGAATTCCTTCTTGGTCCGCTGCTGTACAATGGTTTGTTCATCACCGACTTTAACCCATTGCACCATGACATCCAGCACACTTGTGGCATCAACAGCAATAAGGTCGCCCCCCAACTTCTTCGTAGATACCGAAGCAATGAGTTCGGGAATCTGGTCAAGGTATGGCCGAAGTTCCGGCAAATGCATCTCCAGAAATGCGCGCTGCGCTGCATTCACTGGTGTCCACTGCTCGCCTGCGCCAATAGCCTTTTCGGTTTCAACCAGGGCTTTCGCCACGGGCAGCAACGTTGAGGTTGCACTCATGATTTCCTCCTTTCAAAGAGTTTGTATTTCCACCACCTTACTCGGCGATACACGGGATGTCAAGGAAAAAAAGCTCTCTCACCGTTGTTCAAGTCGTACAACTCTTTGGGCAAATCAATCCCAATAGACCTCTAGAGCTTTACGGCTTACAGCTTAGCCACCTTCGCCGAAGTAGCCCCTTCGGCTACGGAGGGCGAGCAGCTTATGACTTCCCCCTCTCCCTGATATACTTTCCCCATGCGCCTGGTCTTCGCCACCCACAACCCCGGAAAAATTCCCGAAATGCACGCTATCCTTGCGGGTTTACCTTTGGACGTGTGCAGCGCGGATGACGCGGGCGTGCATGAAGATGTAGTGGAGGACGGTAAAACCTTTGCCGAAAATGCCTTGAAGAAGGCGCGGTTTGTTGCAAAGCAAAGCGGCGAGTGGGCCGTGGCGGATGATTCAGGCCTGTGCATCAACGCACTGGATGGAAAACCCGGCGTGTACTCAGCGCGGTGGGCAGGTGAGCACGCGACGGGCGAAACCCTAGTACGTCGTACCTTAGAAGAATTGCAGAACGTACCAGACGGCAAGCGCCAGGCTTGGTTTGCATCCTGCGCTGCGCTGGTAGCGCCTGATGGTCGAGAGTGGACCTTCGGCGGAAAGATTACTGGTTGCATTCCACTGGCACCGCGTGGGACGCCCAGGCCGAAGCTCCCCTACGATGTCATCTTCATCCCCGACGGACATAACCGCACGTTTGCCGAAATGACGGATGTTGAGAAGAATAGCCTCAGCCACCGCGGCAAGGCGTTTAGCGAACTTCGCGAATTCCTCCGGAATATGTTGGAAAAGGTGTAACGTATGTCCGACGAACTCCACCCCGTTTTGCGGCACCTCCTCGCGCGTCGGGGGAAAGCCGTGCCCGTAGAGGACGGTCGGAAGATTGGCTTAGTGCTGTACGGCGGCGCAATGGCGGGCATCGTTGGCGCCGGGGCATGCATTGCCTTACACGAGCTAGGACTAGATCATGCCTTTGATCACATATTCACGAACTCCGCTGGCTTCTGCAACGCGTCCTACTTGCTTGCTGGTCAGGTATACCTTGGAACCACCATTTACCCTGAGAATCTCGCTAGCCGACGATTCATCAATCCCTGGCGATTTTGGAATATCGTCGATGTTGACTATGCAATTCATGTCATGCAGCACGTCAAGCCACTAGAAGTAGAAAACATTCTGCATGCCGCGACAAAATTGCACGTGGCCCTACATAACGTGACGAAAAAAGTCGATACAATGGTGGAGGTGCATGACCATCCAGCAAAAAGCTACTTTGACATCATGCACGCGGCCACGGCAATTCCGTACTTCCATCCGGGTTCGACAGCCATTGACGGCCAGCGGTACATGGACACAAAAATTGGCCAAGAAATTGATCGGCTACAATACGCCCGTACGCTTGGCTGCACTGATCTTCTGGTCATCTACAATCGCAAGGAAAATACGCCTGCCACGGGTCGAGATGAAAAAGATACCTTTGAAATCCGACCTGATCCAGGCTGGAAGGTATCACCTTTTGAGACAAACCCTGAAGCACTGCGGGCAGCATGTACCCAGATGCAGCAGTTGGTCAAAGCAACGTTTGTACCAAGATGAAAAAACGGACTATACCCAAGCAACCGTCATTCACGCAAAAAGTTTTTGCAGCCGTACGCCGAATCCCCAAAGGTCGGGTGGCAACCTACGGGCAAATCGCCGCGCTCATTGGCTCACCCCGCGCAGCACAGCAAGTTGGCTGGGCGTTGCACCTATTGGAAAAGCGGCCAGACCCCACCGTTCCCTGGCAGCGCGTCATCAACCGGCATGGCATGCTGTCCATTGTGAATTTACGCTACGCGGCGGATGAGCAGGCCAACCTGCTCCAGGCTGAAGGGGTTGAAGTCACGAAACGTGATGGTTGCTGGTATGTCGATTTGAAGAAGTCCCTTTGGGAACCAAAATAAAACCCACGCCCGGCTGAACGTGAAGATGGAAAAACTTTATTCCAAATATCTTCCGAGCGTCCCCATGAATGTGGCGCGGAACCCCGTCTGCGGGGTGAGCACGCGTTCATGGGGTAAAGCGAGTCCCGTCATTCGACGGGATGCAGCTCGCGTGTATTTTCTTGGGATTCCCACAAACACGAAGCGGAACGAAGTGAGCACGGGTTTGTGGGACTAAGCGAGGCTTCGTGCGGAGTCCGGAGTGACCAAACGAAGTGCGGTCACGCAGGGCGGAGCACGAAACGAGCTGGAGCGGGTAGGGGGAATCGAACCCCCGGCATCAGCTTGGAAAGCTGAGGTATTGCCATTATACGATACCCGCAAAATTCAGTGCTACTTTAGGTAGCTTTCCATAAATACCGAGAAACGTCCACCCACCAGCAGCCATCACGTTTCGTGATTTCAACCC
>CAZBMC010000081.1:0-4194 GCA_964493065.1 uncultured Gammaproteobacteria bacterium | reverse complement strand
ATCTAGCGGTGCGGTCATACTAGTGGTTGGGGGAATAGTATCACCACCAACAACAACAAAGCTGAAGAAGCCACTGTTCGCAGTATTATTCTCAACGCCGTAGGGTGTGCCAGATTTATCATATGCAATTGCAATCAAGGCCGCATTCCCAGCGGGGAACATGGTACTATCAACGACGAATTCATAGGGCGCTTCAAAGTCTGTACCTAGGTCACCTTTCAAGAGTGAGCCATTTTGGAGTACTACTTTTTCAATTCCCGAAGCATCCTGCGCATCTACGGTAACGGTGAAGTTTCCGCTGACGGTAGAGCCAGGAGCTGGCGAAGTTATAGAAACTTGTGGGCTGGTGAAGTCATGCTTACCAATGTGTATTTGAACTGTGAGGTCGCCATCGCCTTGGGAAAGCGTTTTAATGGATGTATTGGTGAGTGGATCAACGAACGTTGAACCAACAGGGAGCGCAGCATTCAGCGCAGAGCCGCGGGGTTTCGCGTCAATCAGGAATGCCTGGTTCTCTAGTTTGTTGAAGGTATTTCCACCCCGAACATGGAGGAGGGCTCCGGAAAATCCACTTGCTGGAAGGCCGGCATCACCTGCAATCGGTTGTCGAAACTCAACGTAGAGGTAGTCATCTGCCGATCGTTGCACTTTGATCGCCTTGAGATTATTTGCACCAGATCCAATTGGGTAGAGAGTGAAGTTTCCATCATCTGTCACCGTTTGGATTTGCTGGGGCGACAGCCATTGGAAGAAGTCTTTCTCCAGGGCATTGAAGTACCCGTTGTTGTACGCGTTTCCCATGATGCTGAACGGATCGCCGTACTCCACTTCGTTGCATCCAGTTGGTGCCCAGGCAACCGTACCGCAGTCGTAGAAGTTCGAGTGCTTCACTCCTAAACCGTGGCCAAGTTCGTGTGCGGTGACGCTCAGGCCAGCGTAGCTGGAGAGGACGTAGGAAACAGACATAGTAGCAATGCCATCATTCGTGCTGTAGGTTCCTTGGCCAACCGTGCTGATACCACTGAAGGCACAACTTGGGCCGAACGGTGCGTACACCAGGAATCGATCGTACTGCGTGAAGTCAACCACGTCATCGAATGCTTGGAGAATGGCTGATGTTGAACCAATGGCGTCACAGCTCTGGTTCAACGGAATGGTGCGGTAATTTTGTACATCGCCAACAATGCTGATGTGGTTGTACGAATTCTGCTGGTAGTAGGTATTGGTTTGCCCAAAAACGACACTCTGGGCACCTGATACGGTCAAGCTTGGTTGCGCAGTATTTTGGAAGTTGACCAGGAGGACAATCGTTTCTTGGGGCCCTGTGAGCGTATCCCGATTCGTTGCTCCTTTTGTCAGGGTATAACCGGTTGCAGTATCATTTTGGGGAGGAACTTGCGCAACACTTGCATCGAAAAGGAGCCGATCATCCAGTTGGAAACCAGTAACTGTAACGGTGTCACCCGTCGTAAAAGCTGTATGTGCAGTACCAACAGGGTGGAGTACAACTGTGCTGCCAGTAGCCGTTTGTACGGTGAGCATTGCTTCTGGACCTTTCTGCGTCAGTCCTTTTGCTAATGATGCTTGGTATAGAGTTACTTTGCCGGTTACCGTGGTTCGCTCCTCCACGCAGTTGGTAGTCCACTGTTGGTATGCATCGCCAATGTTTGGGCTCAGCACAGCCTTGAAAGCAATCTCT
Source organism: uncultured Gammaproteobacteria bacterium (assembly GCA_964493065.1). Taxonomy (GTDB): domain Bacteria; phylum Patescibacteriota; class Patescibacteriia; order PEXW01; family PEXW01; genus JBAYJA01. Next base: position 2,495 of record CAZBMC010000081.1, on the reverse strand, counting down.
GGGTCAGTGGCCATGAGGTTAAGGAGAGCAGTTTTTCGGGCGGTTAGGTCTGCTCGGTTCGTTGCAGTGTCTTTGCTAGGATCAGTTTGGCCAAGCAGCCGGGCATTTGCATCCGCGAGCGTTTGCGCAGTGTTTGCGGGAATTCCATTCTTCAGGAGTCCGTCAAATGTGGATGTGTATGAGGTGCTGGGGCAAACGTACTTTTGTACGGGTGTAGGTCGCTTAATACCCAAGAAGCTTAAACCCGCCCCACCTGCTTGCAGGTGCGGGAAGGAGAAGAGTAAACCCGAAACAACAATTGCCGCTGGGACTATGACCAGAAACGCGCTGAAACGCGGAGTGTTCAGCTTTTGCGAACGCCGAAGAGCAGAGGCAGATGCATGAGCCATATGGGTTACACGTTACGAAAGTTAGGAAAGAGGATAGCGGAACGAACAAAACCCTACATTGCACACCTCCTAGTATGTACATCATACCAAAAACGGGTACTATTGTCAAGTTTTCACAATACTTATTTCCGTCATACTGTACGTATGGATGTCCACGCTTTTTTTCAGCCACACTTTCGCTACGCAGTGGTTGGCGCAACCACCAACGTTGAGAAGTACGGCTTCCGTGTTCTGAAGTACTTGTGCGACCATCAGCTTGATGTGGTTGGGATAAACCCAAAGTACACTTCGGTTGCTGGTGTGCCGTGCTACGCCAGTATTGAAGCTATTCCCAAAAAACCAGAGGTTCTCATTTTTGTCGTTCCACCGCAGGTTGGTTTGCACATTCTGCACGAAGCGCACCACTTTGGCTTTTCCAAAATTTGGTTTCAACCTGGGGCAGAATCACAGGAAACCGCCATTCTCGCTGGGCATTTGGGTATGACGGTGAATGATCCTGGAACGTGCATCATGGTTGAGCACGCGAAGCTGCAGGGTTGACAGCAGAGCATGGTTCAGGTATGCTAGCCGGTATTGTGAAAACAAACCGTTTATTTGGATTGGAGGTAGAGTGACCGTAAAAGTCTTTAGCGCAGAAGAACTTGCGTTGCAAAGTGAAATCGTTCGGCGGTTGAGTGCACACCAGGCAGGCCCAAAAGGGATTGCCTGCGATGCGCACAACCTGCAATGTCCTGATGGACACCCGCACGTTGTCTTTGACCGGGCATCGGCAACCGGCAACGACTGCGGCATCAACTACATTGCCAGATGCAGTGCGAAAAGTTGCAGTTGGGCCATGAGTTGGTCATAGTTTTTTTTCGGAGCGAACCCACGTTCGCTCCGTTTTGTTATTGTAGTGAAAATGTGGCATAATATACATTGGATTCTTGTATAAACATACAGAGAGCAAGGGCTTCGTACGGGTGACAAAAAAATTCCTTCATGCCCAAACGTCAAAGCAAAACCGTATACCAAAAATCGCGTCCACTTGGACTCCGAAGTCGTCGAGTTGTGTCACTGCAGAAGCGCGAAACACCAGTGGGTGCAAAGCCTGCTGCGCAGTCATTCGCCTCTGTCCTGCAGCACGCACGGAAGAAGTGCATTGCCCAGGCACGCAGCTTCCGCCGGACAATGCAGCGACAGGTCTACCGCAAACAGCAACAGCAAGTGTATGCAACCCAGCGAACCCGGGCGATCATCGCCAGCCTGGGGCTTTTGCTGTTCTTCAGTGTTGCCATTATTTCCCGGGCTGAGCCTGAGCAGAAATTGTTTCGCATTCAACCGCAGGCATGCGCAGGCTGGGATCGCAGCGAGAAAGCGCAGGAGATACAAGCCCTGGGGAACACTGGGTTAGCACAATTTCCGCAAGATGCTTCTGCCCAGGCAGGCGGGGGTGCCGGAGCAGCGCAACTGGTGTGCAAAAAATTCGCCCTGCCAAGTGACTTTGGTACAGATGCGTCTTTTTCCAAAGCGGAGCTTGTACTCTCAGTTGCGGGAAAAGGCGGCCTTGATTCTGAAGATTTGCTAGTCATGGAATCCAGTCTGGATGGCAAGACCTGGACACGGCTGGACTCTTTTGGTTTGAATCAAGACTTTAGCAATGCGCAGCATGGCGGGTATTGGCGTTTTCCGTTCCCGCTGCTGCACCGTGGGAATATTGATACCTTCCAGGTACGCGTGCGGTACATTGCCCTGTCTGCAGATGCAGCAGCCACAGTCTACGTGGATGGCATGAGTCTTGATGTGCAGCAGGTGGTGAAGCCCAAGCGTGAGCCACTCTTCCTCTCCGGAGATGTGGTGAAGGTGGAAGATGCGCAGCTGAAGAATTCCGAAGACCCGGTTCTGAAAGTGGAAGTGGAAAAACAAGCAGAAGTGGCGGTGAATACCAGAGAAGTGCAAGCACAGGCAGACGATTCGGAAAAAGGCGGTTTTTTCAAAGGGATCGTGCGCGAGCTTGTGGAGCTGGTGGTGGTCACCCTGATCCTGCTCATCGCCATCCGCTGGATAATCTGCGAAGCACGATATATACCCTCGGCATCCATGGAGCCGACCCTGCAAATCGAGGAC
>CAZBMC010000080.1:0-4242 GCA_964493065.1 uncultured Gammaproteobacteria bacterium | reverse complement strand
TTGACATTTTTCGCCCCAGGTGTACACTGCCAAGTCAGTTTTGAAAATCAAACGAACCATTTTCCAAGGAGGGAAATGTGGATCCTGTATCTTTCATTGTGGGTCTTGGCTTGAGCCTCACTGCTGGTGCGGTTGGGGTGAAGAAGTTGCGGCCCGATCTGCTGACGCAGAAGATCCAAGGCGTTGCAATTGCACCGTCTGGTCGGTACTTGTCTGACCCCCATAAGATCGACGGGCCGCCTTCGTACCTTATGGTGCACACCCAGTGCCCAGCCTTCTACCACGAACCGGAAGCAGTGTACGGCGACAATGGATTTCGTCGGTGCACACTTCCGCCTGGCGTGTACCCCATAACAAAAATTGACGGCCCAAACGGACCCCATGCGCTCTGGTTGACCACGATGCTCCATGGCGAAACTGTTGGGTGCGAGGAAAACTGGTGGCAACAACAAGCCGCAGAAAGTAAGGGCGCATTCCACTTCGAGTGGGAATGCATTTCGTTCTAAGCTTTGACCGTTCCATAGGATGGAGCGGTTTTCTTTTTTGCCATGCCAGAAGTGGAGTAAATCTGCTAGAGTATAAGCATGACGCCGATAACGACGCTCACCTATAATTACGACTTTGCCAAACGTTTGTACCGGGGGAACCCAGCGGAGTTTGACGAAGCCTGGCAGGGATTGATTGGCATGGGTGAGGCGTTTGAGTTGGTGTTTGAGAAAGCGATTGGCCCAATTCTTGAAGCAATCCCAGCTGTGACTGGATTTGCTTGGCAGGACGCACATGCAGTGCTCCCAGTGTACTTGGCGGTTGATGGTGAGCAGCTCTTTGCGCCGCTCACGTTGGTGGCAACCAGTGACGTGGAGCTGATGCTGCACGATCTCATCTGGCTGCTGGTGCGGGTGAATTTGGCAACCGGATTTCCAAACGGTGAAGAGCGCGACCGGACATTACAAGCAATTACTGCGGCCGTGGCGGAGCGGGCAGGCGTTGCTCTCCCTGATGCGATGGCAGCTGCTGACCTTCGGCTCCGGGAGAAGCATGGAGTGGACTATACATCAGCAAATTGGGATCTTGCGACCCGCACGGCGCGTTCGTACCTGGGAAAAGAGTAATACCTATGCACATCCTCACTACCCGGCGCACGCGCCCTGATCCCGCGGTCATCAAGCAAGCTTTAGCTGTGCTCATGGCCGGCGGCGTGGTGGCGTACCCAACTGACACAGCGTACGGTTTGGCGGTGGACGCGACGAACGAAGAGGCGATTGGTAAATTGTTCATCATGAAGCACCGGCCGCAGAAACCTCTGCCGGTTCTGGTTAGTGGCGTTCGGATGGCTGCAAGTTACGCTGACATTCCTACGGCCGCAAAAACATTCCTCAAGAAGTACTGGCCAGGCGCCGTAACCTTCATTTTGCCCTCAAAGAAAATTTTACCCATTGCCCTAACGCTCCATTTCACTGGGGTGGGGCTACGGCATGCAGATCAGCCGGTTGCCCAAGCGCTCGTCCGCGGTTTGGACAAACCCATCACCAGCACCAGCGCAAATATTTCTGGGAAAGGTGTGTTCTACAGCGGCCAAGAAGTAGCACGGCACTTTGAACAGCAACCCATGCAGCCAGACCTGGTCATCGACGTGGGTGATATTCCCGAGGAACCCCCATCCACCATTGTAGATCTAACCTCGTCACCACCAAGCGTCCTTCGCCAAGGTTCGGTGAAGGTGACCTTGCAAGGAAAAGCCAAAAAGTAATACTTCTCATGTTCCACAAATTCCGCTTTACCATTCCGCACTACTTTTCCAAGCACCCCAGTCACGAGCTGAAGGAGTTGTACTGGTCCGTGGGTATCATGGATTTCGCCAACTCCGCAGTGGCGCTGTTTGAACCAATCTACCTGTGGACCCAGGGGTACTCGATTGCGCAAATACTCCTTTTCTACGCAGGGGTGTACTTTGGCTACACCGTCCTCATTCCACTTGGTGGCCGCATCGCCGCTAAGCACGGATTTGAGCATTCCATTTTCGGTAGCCAGTTTGCCTTCATCGCCTACTACATTGCGCTGTTTGCTTTGCCGCACTTTAGCTGGCTCATTTACATCGCGCCCATTATTTTTGCCATCCAAAAGTCATTGTACTGGCCGGCCTACCACGCTGATTTTGCGTTGTTTTCCGCCCGGGATCAACGGGGACGGGAAGTCTCCGGGTACCTTACGCTCAATGCTGTCGTTACAATTCTGGGTCCCATTGCTGGTGGCGTGATCGTCAAATTCTTTGGTTTTACCACACTTTTTGTTATTGTTGCAGCGTTGTTCCTCATCTCTTCCATCCCGCTGCTGAAGCTGAAAGAGGTATACGATCCCGCGCCATTCTCCTACAAGAAGTACTGGAAATTGCTGTGGAAGCCCACGCACCGGCGGAGCGCTTTGGCGTACTTTGGTTTTGGGGAAGAACTCGTGGCACTCGTGCTCTGGCCAATTTTCGTATTCATTGTGATGAAAGGTTTTGCCGATACCGGGGTTGCAATTGCAATTTCTACCCTGGTGACCACTGTCATTGTGTTAGCAATTGGGAAGTACTCAGATCGCATTTCAAAACTTCGCGTACTGCGCCTGGGCACCTGGCTACTGGCGGGTGTGTGGCTATTGCGAGCAATCGTCCGCTTTACCCCGTTGGGTGTTGTCCTCTTTGACGTTGCAGGCCGGACGAGTAAAAATTTGGTGGGTGTACCGCTCTTGGCCATGACGTATGAACATGGTGTGCGGGAAGATCCGTTGGCCATTGCCGTGTACTTTGAACAATCTTTGGCAATTGGGAAGTTCCTCACCGCCGTAGCACTGCTTGGACTCTTCCACTTCTTCAATACTTGGTCGGTCATTTTCGTTGTGAGTGGGTTGGTCACCCTGCTGTACCAGTTCCTCCGCGCGCCTGAGCCTTTGCCGCCAGTACCCAAGCAAACTCGCGCATGAACCGGAAAGAGCAGCGACGACAGCGTCGTACACCTTCCATTCCTGGCATCCGGCCCAAGAAGCACTTGAGCCAGAATTTTTTAATGGATGACGAAGTACTCGAAAGCATTGTTGTCGCGGCAGACCTTCAGCCTGAAGACCAGATTTTGGAGGTTGGAGCGGGAACTGGCATTTTGACACAAGCGCTCGTCCCCCGTGTCAAAAAAGTTGTAGCAGTAGAACTTGATCAACGTTTGCTCCCTGAACTACGTAAACTCGCTACCGCTCATCCAAACCTCACCATCCTTTCTGGTGATATCCTTCAGCTTGGGTTTACAGAACTCTCGCAGCCGTTTTCTGGCTCCGCATATAAAATTGTCGCCAATGTGCCGTACCACATCACGTCCGCGATCATCAAAAAGTTTTTGGATTCACCAACACCTCCAACATCGTTGACCCTTCTGGTGCAAGCCGAGGTGGCAGAACGGATTTGCGCCGTACCAGGTCACATGTCCTTGCTGAGTTTGAGCGTACAGCTCTTCGGTGAGCCGGCAATTGTTGCAAAAGTTCCTGCCACGGCTTTTTGGCCTGCGCCAGACGTGGATTCAGCGGTTCTCCACATTGACACGTACAATAAACCTTTGTTCTCAGCCGAAATATGCAAGCAGATATTTACTCTTGCCAAGGCGGGGTTTGCAAATCGGCGGAAAACCTTGGTGAATAGTCTGTCTGGGAGCCTGCGGATTTCGCGGGAAATCGTTGAAAAGGCCTTGCAAATGCTGAAAATTGACCCTCGTGCACGTGCGCAAGAATTGTCAGTACAGCAGTGGGCAAGTTTGATCACGAAACTTGACATACTGGGGTAAATATATTTTGACATAAAGCACTTTTTGTGGTACACTCTGCCTATCCTCGGTACAGAAAAGCCCTAAAAACCTTAAACCCCAGGCCCAACCATGGCCATTGACCAGCGCAATGCCTCAGGAGGCGCAGCGGACGACTTGCCAGAGCGCAGTGGAGACGCCAACCCGCGGCAAGAGCGGCGCATTTTGCTCATGTTGGGCGTGGTGGCGGGAACCGCGCTCATCTTAGGTATTCTGCAGTTTAAAAATAACCTATCGGCGCCGTTCAACCCTGTTGCACTGTCGCAACTGCAAAATACTAACCAAACACCTCAGGATCAGCGCCTTGTTGCCCTGCAGGCGAAAGACACAGACCAGGATGGGCTGACGGATTATGACGAGCTCTACAAGTACAGCACCAGTCCGTACATACCTGACTCGGACAGTGACGGGCGGA
>CAZBMC010000079.1:0-4283 GCA_964493065.1 uncultured Gammaproteobacteria bacterium | reverse complement strand
GGAGGTTTTCTGGGAAACCCGGCGTACTGGCATCCCACGTGCCCACGCCTCCACTTTTTATCGTCAAACTTCCTGCTGTACTCGTGGTGTCGAGCGTGTTGTTGTAGAACTCACCCGCCTCCCAGTCTGCTTGGCTAGAGACCACCTGCGTTTCCGCGACTGCCAAAATGCTGCGTATGGCGAAGACCATACCCAGCGCAGCGAGGACAATAACCGCGGCAACGGTGTAGCGTCGGTGATGCGTCCGGATTGAGGTTTGCACTTTAGCTACTCGAGGTCGGCTATTTTTAATGCTCGAAGCAATTTTTGCTCCATACCCACGCGTTTTCAGTACAACCCCCGAAAAAGTCCACGCGCTTTCTCTCATTGGACGCTTGTGAAAAGACCGGGTTTTCTGCGGAATTGACAAAGCAACCGATTTTTTCGGTTTCTGGGGGGTGCGTGTCGCTTTTTTAGCTAATTTCAGCGAAAATTTGGACTTATTGAGTCCTTTTTTCGATGCTTTTTTGCCGTTTCGTGCCGACAAGCTGGAACGGGGCATGGGTTTATCCTGTATTTTTTGCTAATTTTAGCCAAAATTTTGTACGAACAAGCTTCCCACAGTAAGTAGGAATTATAGCCCATTTTTGGCTAGAAACTATACATATATTGTATAACAAAAATCGATTTTTGTCAAATACAATCAAAAACTACTATTTCACCAACATTCCATCCCCAAACGAGAAAAACCGGAGCTTTTTGCGGATTGCCTGCCGGTATAATTTCAGGAGCTCTTCTCTGCCTGTCAGGCTGGCCACCAGCATGAGCAGACTTGATTGGGGCACGTGAAAATTAGTAATGAGTCCATCAATGATTTGGCATCGATACCCTGGTTGCATGAAGAGCTGCGTTTCACTTTTCCCAGGTGTGAGTTTGCCATTTCTCGCAGCAGACTCCAGGGTACGAGCCACAGTTGTCCCTACGGCAATAATTGGGCGACCTTGCTGTTTCGCATGGTTGAGCACTTTGGCAGTCGAAGCAGAAATTGCGTAGGTTTCCGCATGCAGTTTTTTGGTTTGCAGCTTTTCTGGGGTTAGTGGCGCAAACGTCCCAAGATTCACATGCAGTGTCACGTATTCCATCCCAATTCCTTGTCGCCGGAGGTCGGCGAGCAGGCGTTTAGTGAAGTGTAACGAGGCAGTGGGCGCGGCCACGGAGCCGCTGCGTTTGGCAAAGATTGCCTGGTACTCTTGCTTGCGTTGTTTCTCGGTTAACGGCGAATGTTTGAGGTATGGCGGCAGCGGCGTGCTGCCGAACTTATCCAGGATGGAATACAGTTTGGTGATTGGGAATGACGGTTTGAGTATGTACTCGCTTTTGTCACGTTGTACAACGGTGAAGGTTAGTCGCTTAGTCAGTGTCAGTTGTTCGGCAGCACCCAGCAGCCGGTCTGCAAGCACGCGAATACTTTTTCCTACTGTGCCAACGTAGAGGACGCGGACTTTGCCGCCAGTTTTTCTGGTCAGGGTCAGTCGGGCAGGTATGACTTTAGTTTCATTGAAAACGAGTACGGTATTTTCCGGCAGGTGCTTTCCAAGATGACGGAAGGTATCGAATTGGACTCGCTTGGTTTTGCGGTCGTACACCAAAAGCCGGCTGCTGTCCCGAGGCCGCGCAGGAGTTTGCGCAATTAATTCCTTGGGGAGTTTGTAGTTGTACTGCTTGAGTAATTTGGTAAATTCCTTTGGGGCTTGACGAAAAACGCTAGGCATAGTTGAATAGTGGGAAACCAACAAGGAGGTACACAGTGTTCGTAGTGCTTACGTACTGCATGGTCGCAGTCGTTTCAGCCGTCATCCTGTTTGTCGTTGGCCTAGGGTGTTTCTGCGGCTTGCAGATGATTGTGCAAGGCGTCTGGCATCAGGACCGCTCAACAATTCGCGAAGGGCTGTGGTGCGCCGCTGGCCCAACGCTCTCGCTCATTTTCTACATCCCAGTGGTGGGACGACTCATTTCGTAAACAGCATAGCTCCTGGACTTCCAGGAGCTTTTTTTACATTCTCCCAGTACGGATTTCTGTGCGCAACTTGGCAACGTACGTATTGAAGAATGTCAGGTTGTGGTGAGTGAGCATGGTCAGACCAGTTATTTCTTTGGCGCGGAGCAAATGGCAGAGGTAGGCGCCGGAGTAGGTTGTGCAAACGCTACACTTGCAGGTTGGGTCAAGCGGCTTTTTGTCATTGAGCAAAGTTCGTTTGGATACATCGAGCTTCCCTTTGCCAGTGAACGCCGTGCCGTGCCGAGCGTAGTGCGTGGGCACAATGCAATCAAAGGTGTCTACTCCGGATTTAATGACTTCAGGAATGTCTTTGAGGTGGCCAATGCCCAGCAAGTGCCGGGGTTTTTCTGCTGGCAGTTCGGCGTTCACCCACTTGAGCATGGTTGCCATCTGCTTGGTACTTGCACCAAACTCCCCACCAATGGCGAAACCATCAAACGGCAAACTGGCGATGAACTTCGCGCTTTCCACGCGAAGATCTTTGAACGGTCCACCTTGCACAATGCCGTAGAGCGCCTGCTGTGTTTTTTTCTCACGAACGCAGACTTCAGCCCAGGCGTGCGTCTTTTTCAGTGATGCGGCGTGGTACGCCTTGGACGCATGCGGCGGTGGGCACTCATCAAACGCCAGAATAATGTCCGCGCCCAGTTTTTGCTGAATACGAATGGACATACGCGGTCCAAGGAAAAGTTTTTTGCCATCTACTGGCGACTGGAACCACACGCCGCGCTCAGTAATTTGCACGCGCTGGGGTTGGCGACCAACATCAACTTTTTCTCCATTGGCCTTGCTCACTTTACTTACGCCCAGGTCCCGGCCAAAGCCCAAGCTGAACACTTGAAAGCCGCCGGAGTCTGTCATGAGTGGTACCGGGAGTTTGGAAAATGCGTGCAAACCACCGTGCTTGGCCACAATGTTCTCCCCTGGCTTCAGGTGCAGGTGGAAGGTGTTGCAAATGGCCAGTTGCGTGCCAGTGCTTCGCACCTGTTCAGGTGTCAGTGCTTTAATGACACCCTGCGTTCCTACAGCCACGAACGCCGGCGTCTGCACTGTACCGTGCGGGGTTTTCAGTATGCCAAGCCGGGCCTTGCTGCGCTTGGATTTTTTGGTGATGCGGAAGGAAATCATAAAATTGTGTTACGAGGAGTCCTGTCCCTTTCCCCCCCCTCTGTCATTCTGAGGAGTCTGCGACGAAGAATCCCCAAAGCTCGTAAATACATTTGCCAATCTTGGCGGAGCTACTCATTCCCATAGTCTATTCCAAAATCTTCAGCCAGGTCTCGCCACCCAGGGTTGTCTTTTTCTATGAGTGCGATCTTCTTCTTTCGTGCCCACCCTTTAATTTGCTTCTCCCGTGCAATGGCTGCGGCAACGTCGTCTGTCTCCTCGTAGAATACCAGTTTGTGCACGTTGTAGAAATTCGTGAAGCCAGGTTTGGTTTTCCTCTGATGCTCAACGACCCGTCGTTCCAGATAATTTGTCACTCCAGTATACAAGACGGTGTGGTGCTTATTCGTGAGAATGTAGACGTAGTATATGCGTGACGGCATCTGCCTGATGGTAACGACAAGCTTCGGAGGTTCTTCGCCCTCCTACTGGAGGACTCAGAATGACAGTAAAAGAAAGGCCGAGGAATGTAAAGTGTCATTCCCTACCCCCACTGTCATTCTGACCCCGCCGAATGGCGGGGGAAGAATCCCCAAAGTTTGTAAGTATATTTGCCACGCTTGGCGAAGCTTCGCCAGAGTATATTGAAGGAATTTCTACGGGGACTCTTCGTCCCGTTGGTACGGGACTCAGTGTGACAGTAAGGGGGTTTTACACTTTCATCGGATCAAATCCCTGCTCCCGCAAATGCGTAATAGGTAGAAAAAGCGGTTCGGGAAGCGCATCCCACGCAAACCATTCCCAGCACTCGCACTTTTCCGGTTCCAGTACTTGTGGCTCACCGCTGACCCAGTCAGCCAGGATGTACAAGGTGATGTAGTGCTTTCCCTCGTTCTCGTGCACATCATTGGTGTAGGGTCCGCGGCGGAGGTTAGTTATTTCAACGCCGCACTCTTCGGCTACTTCTCGCAGTGCACATGCTTCTGGCGTTTCACCGTACTCCAGGTGGCCGCCGGGGAAAGACCAAGTGCCAGGACCATGTGATCCTTTGCGTTTGTGCATCAACACTTTGCCGTCTTTCATGACAATAACCCCAATGCCTACACGAGGCCGATTTGTTGGTGGGAGGTCAGTCATA
>CAZBMC010000078.1:0-4291 GCA_964493065.1 uncultured Gammaproteobacteria bacterium | reverse complement strand
TCCGCTACACTGGCTCCATGATATAGCCTGAAACACCAACACCCAACCCCTCACGCAGAAAGCAGAGTGGTTGTTTTTCTTTTGTACCTTCAAACTGAAAGGAGGGTGGATGCACCCGACACTCGGCTACCTCGCCTTCGATCCAGAAAGCGTGTGCGACCTCTTGGGCATTGATGCGCACTCGCTGCAACGTTCGCTCCTCACCCTTGGCTGTAGGCTGCGAACGTGGGACATTTGCGACATTGCTCAAGCTGTAGTTGGCAAACCATACTTACTTGGCGCACCGTTGCACCAGCGAGCGTCGCACTTTGACTGCGCCGGATTCACCAAATGGGTTTTCGCCCATGCAGGCATCTGCCTACCGCGCTACACCGTGCTGCAGTTTGATGCTGGTGAAGAAGTGCATGTGCAGAATATGCAACCCGGCGACCTCGTCTTCCAACCCGGAAAATCCCCTTGGACGCACGAGCGTGCGGTTGATGGGGTTGGCCACGTTGCCCTCGTCGTGGGGCCAGACATGTGTTTGCACACAACAAGCCATACTGGTGGTGTGGTGGAAGCCTCCTTGGCGAAATTCAGCAAACGCATGTGCGGCGCCAGGCGGATTCTCCCTGCTGGCCCCAAGGTAACAGCAGTTGAGCTGCCCAAAGCACTGTACGAGCTGACCACGCCGGCGGAATTCACCTGCGTCCTCCGCAGCTACTTTCAACGAAACGGCCGTCTGCAATAATGACGTAGACGGCCTTTCCTTTTCCTGTATGACGTCCAAACAGTACCATTCCTACAAACATGCCCAGGCGCAGCTGGAGGCGCTACCCAAACTCACCCTCACCCGGCGAAGCCAAAATCCTGCCCTGGGTTTGGAACGCACACGACGCTTACTCACCGCCCTTGGGAATCCCGAGCTTGGTTTACGGTACATCCATATCACGGGCACCGCAGGAAAAGGTTCCGTAACCGCCTACCTGCATGAAATTTTACTCGCAGCGAAGATGCGAGTTGGTTCCTACGTCTCACCCCACGTCACCACAACCCTGGAACGCATACGCGTCAACCGCGGCTTACCCTCGGTTGCAGATTTCCTGTGGGCCTGGCAACGCGTGCATAGGGTTATCAAAAAAACGGAAAAGCAATTTCTCCCTTCGCACTTCGAAGCGCTGTTTGCCATGAGCCTGCTGCTCTTCCACAAACATCGGGTGCAATGGGCGGTGGTCGAAGTTGGTTGCGGTGGTGAATTTGACCCAACGAACGTCATTCCCCCGTCCGCTGCCGCGGTCATTACGAACATTGGCCTGGACCACCAGCAACTCCTGGGTCGTACGCGGACCCAGATTGCAAAAACGAAAGCGGGGATTTGCAAACCCGGATCCTGGGTCGTAACGGGTGAACGTGACCCACAGATTCGCCGTATCCTCATGCAGGTAGCTGCAGTACAACGCTGCCCTATCACCTACATTGTTCCGCCAAAAAGAACGTTTGCAGTACAGTTACCTGGCGCGCACCAGCAGCATAACGCTGCGCTAGCCGAATCTGTAGCAAAACATCTGAAGATTCCAAACCAAGCAGTCAAAGCCGGGCTTTTGCGAGCACGCCTGCCTGGTCGGTTTGAAATTGTCAGCCACGGGCCAGATGTCGTACTGGATGGCGCACATAACCGAGACAAAATTGGTGCACTCATCCAGGTCTTGCGTCAAAAAGGTTACAAACGCATTCATGCGGTCATTGGTGCCAGCGAGCACAAAGACGTGCGCACGCTCTTTCGGCCCCTGCTGCCGCTCGTTGATACGTGGTTCTGCACGCAGGTGCAGCAGAAACTCCCCACCCCTCTTCCGCCCACAATGCTGCAAGCAACACTCAAGCTTCAGAAACCAGCCAGCAAGGTACAGGTGGTACAGCCTGCCCAGGCGGCATTCCAACGAGCGTGCAAAGGCCTAGGCAAAAATGATGCAGTCATTGTCACCGGCTCTTTCTACCTCGTAGGCGAGCTGCGGCAGCAGTGGTATTCTGAAAAAAGCATTCTCTCACAGCAAACCAGTTTTCCGCATGCAAAAAATTGACGGCCGCGCATTAGCCAAGAGTATTCTCAGCAGCGTGAAGTCGCACTGTGCCTCCAGCAGCACCCGGCCTGGCTTAGCAATCATCTTAGTCGGTGACGACCCAGCCTCCGTCACCTACGTCCGCCTCAAAGAGGAGGCGGCTGCACAGGTTGGCATCCACGCAGAAGTCCATCGATTCCCTGCAACAGTCGACGAAGCTACGGTACTGCAAAAAATCCAGTCACTCAATGCTAACCCAGCTATCAGTGGCATGATTGTCCAGCTCCCGCTACCCAGCCAGCTCAATGCGGATACTGTGGTCTCCGCCATAGACCCTGCAAAGGACGCGGATGGATTTCACAAAACCAACCTGGAACGCTACAAGCAGAATGCCCCAGGCGCATTGGCGCCAGGCTTATGCGACGGCGTTTGGGCTTTAGCACAAGTCCCTGGTTCACCCCTCAACGGGAAAAAAGCCGTGGTACTGGCTAATGGTCCCATCTTCGCCGAACCCATGGCCATGCTACTGACCCGCGTCGGTATGGATGTTTCCGTGCTCTACCCACCCTTCCAGAACTTTACGCAAACGACTCATGCTGCTGATCTTATCGTTATAGCCATTGGCAAGGCAAACTTTCTCAAAGCCGAACACGTCAAACCTGGCATCATTATTGTTGACGTGGGCTTCAACCGCGTAAATGGAAAAGTCGTTGGGGATGTCGACAGCCAGAGTATGCAAAATCTGCCCGGTTGGCTGACACCTGTGCCTGGCGGCGTGGGACCCGTGACTGTGGCAATGCTACTGGAACGGACGATGCGCTTAGCAAAGAATCAGGAAGCTGGCGCCTGAAAGAAAACTGCCCAATCACGTGCAGCTTCAAGCGCGCACGTCGTTCCCTTTGCCTCTCCTGCGCTGGTCTCACTCGGAAAAAGCTGCGTGCAATATGCTTGCATCGTCGTAAATTCTGCTCCCACGGCTTCCACAAATTTCGCCAGCGTGAGCGTCTTTTGCTTTGGCAGTAGCCGGCCGATTGACTCTTCCGCCTTTGTGCAGAAGGCTTGCTTCTCGGTAGCGATCCATGAGGTAAGCTCCTGATTTCCGGCAGTGAGTGCCGTGCAGTACGTGCGGAAATGCGCCACGGTCAGCTCTCCGCTCCCAAGCGGCGAGTACCCCTTACTCAACTCCGCCGCATCCGCAAATCCATCACCATCACTATCTGCTTTTTGCGGGTTGGTACCCAAGTACAGTTCATCTTTATCAAGCAAGCCATCTTGATCAGTATCAAGAGATGAGACAGCGGAATTTTGATTCACATTCCCCGCTGCATTAACGTTCCCTGTAGAGTTCGCATTCCCGGCTGCGTTGACATTCTGATTCCCCGATTGGTTCGTATTACTATTCCCCTCTGGGAAGACTGACCGGTTAGTATTCACATTCGTCACCGCAGCAACGGTATTCACATTTCCGTTCAGCTTGGTATCATCGGTCTTTTTCCCAAAGAACACAAAGGCTGCGGTACCGCCACCAATGACCACCAGCAGACCAATCAGACCTAAGATCATTCCCACTTTACTCTTGGTTTCTACGTCCGCCACCTGGGGCATGGCCGCAACTGCCAGGGTGGACTGGATGCGCTCTTCGCCTGGCTTCGGCACTCTTCGAATGGGTTTCAGCGGTCCCCAATCCTTTTCACCCTCCACCGGTGAAGGTGGTGGGGCAACGGGAGAAATTGGCTGAGGTGCAGGCGGCACACCACCAGGTTGCGCCCAAGGCTGTGGGGGTGGCGTTGGCGGTGCTGGGTTTGGAGAAACCGAAGGGGACGGTACGTTCTCAAACATATGCCTACAGTATACCTGACTAGGAGAATCTGCAGAAGCCTGGTAGTATCGCATCAGGCGCGTGCGCCAGCTGCCCTGCGCGACGAACGAAGTCCCCGAGTGCAATCGAGGGGGGCAAATCCAGGAGTCGAAGGGCGTAACATGTTTCATTTATTACCTCTCTGTATGTCACTCCAAATCGGCATTGTCGGTCTCCCCAATGTAGGAAAATCCTCACTCTTCCGGGCGCTGACCAAAAAGGCAGTTCCGGCGGAAAACTACCCTTTTACCACCATAGATCCCAATGTGGGCGTGGTGGAAGTGCCTGATGAACGGCTGGCGCCCATGGCCAAAGTCAGCGCGTCGGGCAAAATTGTGCCCACGATTATTGAATTCGTGGACATTGCCGGTTTGGTGAAAGACGCGCACAAAGGGGA
>CAZBMC010000077.1:0-4341 GCA_964493065.1 uncultured Gammaproteobacteria bacterium | reverse complement strand
GCCAGTACGCCCGCATGATGGCGGATGCGAAAACCTGGAAAGCACCGCACCGTACGCTCATCCTCACTGCGCGCAAGAAGCAGCTCACTGAGCTCTTCAAAGAGCATGAGCTCCCTTTGCCCGAATGTTGGGACATTGCGCCCAACACCCCAGTCGCAGGTTTCAGTTCCAAAGCTGCAAAACTCACGGTCCTCACCGACCGCGAAATTTTCCCAAGGGAAGCCCCAGCGGTTCGTACCCGTGGTATTGATACGTCCTTCCTGGCTGAGTTGACCCCGGGTGACTACGCTGTGCACATGGACCACGGCATTGGCATTTTCCGCGGCATGCGTACGGACGTGGTGAACGGCGTGGCCAAAGAGTACTTCGTCCTGGAGTACGCGGAGAAAGACCGCTTGTCCGTCCCCGTGGAACTGGCGGAAAAACTCTCCAAGTACATTGGCGTTGCCCATCCCCCGCTCCACCGGCTGTCCGGCTCCAACTGGTACCAGGTGACGCGCAAAGTGCGGGAGGATACCCGTGCCTTGGCCAAAGGCTTAGTGAAACTCTACGCTGCGCGTGAGCTCATCCGGGTGAAACCCATGAGCACCATGAGTAAAGAAGAGCATGCCTTGGCCGCGGCTTTCCCCTACCAGGAAACGCCGGACCAAGCACGCGCCATCGCCGAAGTCTTTGCTGACTTGCAGACAGACCGACCCATGGACCGTCTGGTCTGCGGCGACGTCGGCTTTGGGAAAACCGAGGTCGCAATTCGCGCGGCGTACAAGGCCGTAGCCAATGGCTACCAAGTTGCAGTCCTGGCACCCACCACCATTCTGGTCCAGCAACACTTCGATACGTTCACCAAACGCCTCCAAGGGATGAAAGCGCGGCTGGGTTTGCTCTCCAGGTTTGAGAGCTCCAAAGAGCAATCAGAAACTATTGACGGCGTGAACCGTGGGGATATCGACATTGTCATTGGCACGCACCGCCTGCTCTCCCGGGATGTGACGTTCCGCAATCTGGGTTTGATAATCATTGATGAAGAACAGCGCTTTGGCGTGGAACAGAAAGAACGACTCAAACAGTTCCGCCTCCAAGCGCACGTCCTCACCATGTCCGCCACACCCATCCCACGCACCCTCAACTTCGTGCTGTCCAACCTGCGCGACGTGAGCATGATTGAAACCCCACCCGAAGGCCGCATGCCGGTAGAAACCACCATCGCGCCCTTCTCCGAGACGATCATCCGCGAAGCCTTTGACCGAGAATTTGCCCGCGGCGGCCAGGCGTACTACCTGTACAACAATGTTGAGACCATTCACGAGAAAGCCGCGGAACTCAAAGAACTCTTCCCCAAGGCGCGGATTGCAGTTGCGCACGGCCAGTTGCCCGAAGAAGCGCTAGCGAAAGTCATGCACGACTTTGACCAGCAGAAAGTGGATCTCCTGGTCTGCTCCACGATTATTGAAAATGGGTTGGACTTGCCAAACGTGAATACCTTGATCGTGGATCAAGCGCCGAAGTTTGGGTTGGCGCAGCTATACCAGCTTCGGGGTCGCATTGGCCGCGGTGACCGGCAAGCGCATGCGTACTTCCTGTACCATAGTCAGAAGTTGACCGCGGATGCCAAGCAGCGTCTGGTGGGTTTGGAAGAAGCCAAGGCCTTAGGCTCAGGTATGCAAATTGCCTTGCGGGATTTGGAAATCCGCGGGACCGGCAACATCCTGGGTAGCCAGCAGCACGGCCACATCGCGGCGCTGGGTTTGGGACTGTACTCCCGCTTGCTGGCCCAAGAAATTTCTGAACTCAAGTCGGGCGCTGCGCTCCCACGCGTGCACGACGTGACCATAGACCTACCATTGTCCGTGGGCATCCCCCGTGACTTTGAGCCGGACGAACGGAACCGCCTGCGCATGTACCAAGACTTGGCGAACATTACCTCCGTGGGTGAACTCTGGGGCTACCACGGCCAACTCCTGCGCGAGCGCGTTGCCCCGCAAAGCTTGGAAGACCTTTTCAAGCTTCTGGAGCTCAAACTTCTTTCCCAAAATACCGATATCACGAATATTCAGCTGGTGCGCCTAGGGCCCAACGAGCGGCTCATCCTGCGTTTCCTCCGCCCCATTGACCCCAAGTTCCTACCCGCACTCTTCAGCATTGCCGAAGGCTGGCAGCTGGCGGCAGATCAAGTGAAAATTGATAAACCGCACCTGGGCAAAGATTGGCTGGAAACGCTCAAACGGATTATCCAGGTGTTTTCCAAAGACGAGAAGAATGCTGAGGAGAAACCACCGGAAGAGCCGAAGAAGAAAAAGAAAGAATAGCAAAAACTCACCGCAGATGGTGAGTTTTTGGAATGGGCACCGTCTACAACAGTTGTAACTGTTGTGCTTTTTGTTTCCTGACAGCCACCGGAACAGGGCGCTGATGTTCGCGCCGTATTTGACGATACTGCTTTCGACGAAAGGCCAGTAGCTTGAGAGCATTTACCTTGTTCGCCGGAAAGATATCCATGGACAATTCGTCCACGTGCACCCCTCGACGTTTCAAGGCGTATAATGCTTGCTTTTCAGAATACGCGCGCGTTACCGCCACAATGTCGCCGGTTCCGTTCGAAACTAAGCAGAACAATGGTCTTCTTTGCAATGAACCCTCCTTGGCAACTGATTTTCTAACTGCCGAGTATAGGGGAAAATACGGGCTTTGTCAAGGACGAGCTGCGCAGCTATCGGTGAAGGGGGTCGCCCCGTCATGTGACGAGGGCAGGCTGCCCGTATCGGCTTACGGCACCGTTGCACGACATGCAGTTCGTTCGTCGTTATCCGTCTACCATCATACGATACGGGCGGCGAAACCGTATCCCGTTCCCCCGCCCAATTCGTCATTACCATTTGACACCCTCCCAACCCACTGTGGTACCCTCCTCCTATCTATGGAGGTTGCTACAGCCATGACCGAAACTGAGCGCGCAGCGTGGTGCGCGTGGCTTCGCGTTCCGCACATTGGCCCACGCCGTTTTGCCATGCTGCGCAATGCTTTTCCTTCCATGCTGGAAGCGTGGCAGGCACCGGCGAGTGCACTCCGCACCGCACTGGAACTGGAAGGCAAACGGCTGGAGGAAGTCATTGCTGGTCGTGAAAGAATCCAGTTGAATGATATTCTCCCCGAAGTGCAGCAAGCCAAGGCGAAGATTTTCACGCTCCTGGATGAGGACTACCCCGCACTCCTGAAAGAAATTTACGCCGCTCCGCCCGTGCTGTACGTCCGCGGGCAGTTACCCAAACCGGATAGACCTGCCTTAGCAGTGGTAGGTACGAGAGCTTTTACCAACTTTGGCAAAGTTGCTACGGCGCAGTTGATTGAACCTGTAGCTGCCGCGGGCGTGATCATTGTTTCCGGCATGGCACTGGGCATTGATGGCTGCGCCCATCAAGCTGCGCTAGCTGCTGGCGGCACCACAGTAGCCGTTTTGGGCAGCGGGGTGGATGTGCTGTACCCGCCCCAACATACAAAGCTGGCTGAGGATATCATTGCTCAGGGCGGCGCAGTGGTGAGCGAATTTGCACCTGGAACTATTCCCGAACCCGGCTCCTTCCCCCGCCGGAACCGCATTGTCTGCGGCTGGAGCCAAGCCACCCTGGTGGTAGAAGCGGGCGTAAAATCTGGCGCCCTCCTCACTGCACGGGAAGCGGCAGAGCAGAACCGCGATGTACTGGCGGTGCCCGGTGACTTCACCCGCCCAACCTCGGTTGGTCCCAATGAACTCATCAAGAACGGTGCCACGCCAGTGACCAGCGCCGAGGATATTTTTCGGGTCTTAAACCTGCAAAAAACAGCAACACCCATCACTGCCACTGCACATGCAGATGACCCGGTGGAAATTGCGAAGATCCTGCAAAACCTGAGTGATCAGCCAATGCACGTTGACGAATTAGCAACGCTGTGCGATCTTGACCCAAGCGTCATCAACGCATCCTTAGTATTGCTGGAAGTGCACGGCCGCGTGAAACACCTTGGCAGCCTGCGCTACGTCCGCAAATAATTTCTCCGTGAACCGTTTGTATGCCCAAAGCGCTCGTCA
The DNA here is from genome assembly GCA_964493065.1 of uncultured Gammaproteobacteria bacterium. GTDB lineage: Bacteria > Patescibacteriota > Patescibacteriia > PEXW01 > PEXW01 > JBAYJA01. The sequence goes on along the minus strand of CAZBMC010000077.1, from coordinate 278 downwards.
TCGTTGAGTCCCCCACCAAAGCCAAAACCATTTCCCGCTTCCTGGGAAAAGACTACGCCGTGGAATCATCCTACGGCCATGTGCGCGATCTCCCCAAGAGCAAAATGGGGGTGGATGTAGACAATGACTTTGCTCCTACCTACGTGGTAGATAAGGAGGACGAGGCGCATGTCGCTAAGCTCCAGCATCTGGCCAAAAAGACTGGCCACGTCTTCTTCGCAACTGACGAAGACCGCGAAGGTGAAGCTATTTCCTGGCACCTTGCTGAACTGCTGCAC
>CAZBMC010000076.1:0-4361 GCA_964493065.1 uncultured Gammaproteobacteria bacterium | reverse complement strand
CCCTCAACTAACTGCGTGGCAGCACTGGGGGTTGTCCCCAGAATCGTGGCTAACTCTTTGATGGTCGTCTTCCCTTTCTTATGCATGAGGTACAGCAAGCGCGCCTGACTGGGGTGAATGACGCAGCGTCCCAGCGCCCGATCTGCACCATGCCACAACTTCCGGCCAATAGCCCGAATGTTTTCCTGAAACTGCTCGATGAGCTGGGATCGTACGTTCGACATACAGGAATAGCTGCTAAAATAGTTTAGCAGCTAACATAGTATTGTCAAGCTCCCCCTACCGCACGAAGTCCAGGTAGGCGCCGGCGAGCAAGGCAATGCCAGAAGAGATGAAGATGAGGATGTAGTTCCACTTTTCCCGGCTTGAACCCAAAGTCTGAAAAATGTAGGCCATGGCTTGCCGCTCTTCAGCCGTTAACTCTGCTAGCTGTGATACTTTCTGTGCCAGGTTAAACCGCTGGAGCACTTTTGTCCTCCGCTGCGCAATTTGAAACCGATGAGCAAAGTAGATAACAAAACCAATGGTTCCCACGTACCACGCACCTTTCAGGAGGATTGGATTTGCGTCACTGAAAAAGATGATGAGCCGGTAGCACAGCGTAGCAATGACGCCTGTCCAAAAAAACGCCAAGCGGACGGGACGACGGTGGGGAGCGGGCATGGAGAATGTCTCGGCCATAGACTGAAAGCATAGCATGCCAAATAAAGGAAAAAGAAACCCCGGTCACGAATCGTGCCGGGGGAAAGTACTTGTAACATGGTCATGGTACTGAGCGAGAATCGCCCGCGTAAGAACTGAGAGTGGGAGCAGGAACGATTCCCAAAGGGTGAACCAGCCAGATTCCGCAATTTCAGCACCGGGCGTCACGTCCCCAACAACTGAACCGCGGTACACGTGGACCTCAGCAAAACGCGAACTCAATGGTGTTCGGCCAGTCACTGTACCAAGATACTCTTCAACCTGCATGGTACTGTTTGGCAATTCCTCGCGTTGCTCCCGATGCAGCGCTTGCTCGTACGATTCACCTGGCTCCACTTTCCCGCCAGGAAGAATCCAGCATGCGCCCTTCCGGACGAGTAGGATTTTCCCTTCAGCTGCCGCAAATACATTCACAACAGTAATCAACGAGAACTCCTTTATTGAAGAACAGTATTGTGCCTACCTTACTGCACAACCCTTCGCACGTCAATGTGACGCAAATAACTCCGTCTAAAAAGGAACGAGTTGACAATACGGTCATACACGCCTTTACTACATATACTCTCCACCTAACCACAGCCAGTATGCCAACTCCATTCCAAACCCCTGCACTCCCCTACGCCTACGAAGCGTTGGAACCGTACATTGATGCAGAGACTATGCGCCTGCACCATGACAAGCACCACGTTACGTACACCACCAAGCTCAATGCCGCTCTGGAAAAATTTCCTGCGTGGTATGAGAAAAAGGTAGAAGACATACTCAAGGATTTGGATGCTATCCCAGAAAGCATTCGCCCTGCAGTACGGAACCACGGCGGCGGCCATGTGAATCACGCCCTCTTCTGGGAAACCATGGGTCCCAATGCTGGCGGCAAACCTACCGGCGACTTGCTGGCAGCAATCGAAAAAGATTTAGGTGGCTGGGATACGTTTGTGACCGCTTTTGCAGAAGCAGCGACGATGCAATTTGGCTCGGGGTGGGCATGGTTGAGCGTCGACCAAGGAAAACTCGTCATTGAGAAAACCGCGAACCAGGATTCGCCACTGTCTCAGGGTCGTACGCCAATCTTGTGCTTGGATGTGTGGGAGCACGCTTACTACCTGAAGTACCGTAATCTTCGGCCAGACTACATCAAAGCCTGGTGGAATGTGGTGAACTGGGAAGTGGTTGCGGAAAAATTTGTGACTGCCATGTGAGCGCGAATAGGACATATGAAGAAGCGCCCCGAGTATGTCGAGGGGCGCTTCTCAAAAAGCTACGGTTTTTTCTTCTTCGTATCCCGCGCAGAGACAACGAAGTAGATTATCAAGCCAATTACGGCGCAAAGAACTATTGCCTCGTTCGCACCCCATCCTGAGGATGGCGCCGGTGAAGTTGGTTTTTCACCCGACATGAGCGCTAACCCTGTGGCGCTACAAAGGACAACGAGCCCGAACAGGAAGAACGCTTTTTTCAACATTTTTTACTCTCCCTTCTGTTACTCAGACGCTACCAGATGTGCATGCTGATGTCAAAAAGTCTCCGACAGCATGAGGGATTGAAAAATATTTCTAGCCTATGCGCTTGGGCTTGCCGAAGCTTCCGGTGGTGGAAAATGATTGCGTTCAGTTTGCCGCCGTTGCCGCCGGGCGACCCATCCTGGGTATAGGTACATCCAGATGCCAGTGAGCATCATAATGAAGAACACGACGGAGAAGTACGTGCTGAGGTTATTGTGCAAGAAACGAATGTAGCCTAGGTCAATAAACGTTAGGTAATCTGCAGCGATTTTTGGAAACTTCAGCAGGAGACCGGTGATCCCCATTGCCAAACCCAACACGAGGATTCCCAATACCAAGTAGCGGTGCACTTTCTTCATGAAAACAAAAGTATTAGTCATCTTCGTTCTCCTCTTCCCGCTCCTCACCACCTGCAAGTGATGTTTGTGTGGGAGTAATGATCTGTTGGACTTTCGCTGTGGTGGTTGTGCCCCCGACGGTGCCAATGAGGTAGTTCCCAAGTTGCTGGCTAGCAAAGCTGGAGTGTGACCCTTGGCCGCCCTGCGTGGCAAAGGCTTGTGTCGCATCACGACCGCAGTATGGAATGATAATGGAACGCCCTCCTGGGTGCGCATTAAGATAACCACTCACCGCGTACACTTTTCCGGAAATGATGAGCCAGCAATCAGCAGCAGTGTTGTGTCTTGCGATCGTCGCTGCATCCAGAACCACTGCGGTGCTTGGTTTTGGCGCACTGACCACCGTATTTGCATTCGCTGCAGCGGTATTGGTATTCACCCCACTTGAAGTGTTCACATTGCTATTTCCTATCGTCTCATTCAGCTTTCCCAGGTAGAGCGCACCCAATTGCGTAAAAGCTGTACGTGAGTGTGACCCTTGTCCACCTTTCGTGAGAAATGCGGTAGTCGCATCTGCGCCACAGTACGGCAAGACAATGGCTTGGCCACCCGGATGCAGCTGCAGGTACTGCGTTACGTCGTACACACTTCCCTCAATAAGCAGCCAGCAGTCCCCCACGGTGCTGTGCTGCGCGATGGTTGTAGAATCCAAGATAGACCCAACGGAAATGTTTGCGCTTGAAGTACCAGAATTTTGGATGGTATTCGAATTCAACAGCTGCAATTGCTGCTGATTTTCACGGTATGCCGCAGAGTACACCGCAACTAGCACCATAATGGCGACAATACTGGTGATGCCAAAAAAATTCTCCAATTTCATACTTCCATTCTACCACAGCGAATGAAGACGCAATGAAAACGTAAAATGGGGGCACCCCGTAGGATGCCCGTACAGCCAATGTTCCTAAAATGCGTTTCCCCCGCAAAACAGTAACCCGTCATCTTTCAGATAACAGCGACCGTGAGGCGTTCCAGGCCTCAGCACGGGGCGGAGATCCCTCCATCTACAAGACAGGAGTTCACGGCTTTTTGTTTCCAACCGGTAAAGCGCCTACACACACCTAGGTGTCCACCGTCCCCACGTAGGCAACACCGGCCAATTCCTAGGCTACGCTTCCCGAAAAAATTGTCAAACAAAAAACACTATTCCAATTTACATCTCGATACAAAAAAGGAGGTCATTACTGACCTCCTGAAACATGTGCGATTTGAACGTTACGCCGTTGGCGCTGCCGGTTCGGCAGGTTTCTCGTCCGGAGTTTCGACGACCTTTTCCACGACAAGCTTGTAATCGAGGGTGTTCCGGCGACGACGCCCACTGTGCCAACCAGGATGGTGAAGAGCGGGAGCAGCAGAATTGCCAGACTCAAGCCAAACGCGCCAATCGTGGCGGTCGTCTTGAACTTGATGTCGCCTTTTTTGTCCTGAACCGACACACGGTACTTACTTCCCTTCTCCATCACTCCTCGATGCAATTTACGACGGCATCGATACCGGCGTCAACTTTCTTGAAGAGATCGTCGCCGGTGATTTCCTTCACCTTTTCAAAGCTCTTTGCCAATTTTTCCTCCTGGCTTGGTTGTTTTGTTTTCCATTTCCCAACTGAGGGACATGTCGGTCAGAACCTATCACTCTTTGGTAAAAATGTCAAGGTTACTAAAGGAGCACCGAAGTGCTCCAATATGCGGGGAAAAAGTATCTGTACTGCGTTCCGGAAAAACTATTCGAAAACCAAAAAAGGCTGATGGCTCCCAGGGTC
>CAZBMC010000075.1:0-4374 GCA_964493065.1 uncultured Gammaproteobacteria bacterium | reverse complement strand
AGCGCCAGCCAATGACATTGCCGTTCAAATCCGCAATGCTCACAATGGTGTTGTAGTACGTGGCTAGAACAAAAGCAATGCCGTGCTGCACGAATTTCTTAGACTTCTTACGCTTCTTCTTCACCGGAGCCGTTGCTTCAGCTTCAGCTGCAGGTGCCGCACCGGGTAATTCGGTGCTAAAGTCAGGCAATGCTTTTTCTTGATCGTCAGACATAGAGGCGGATTAGGTCTTTTCTGCTGAAGGTTTGCGGCCACTGCCCATGGTGCGGCGGACGTTGCCACGGGTGGTGCGAGAATTCGTCTTGGTGCGTTGGCCATGCACTGGCAAATTGCGCGCGTGGCGCATGCCGCGGTGCGAGTTAATTTCTTTCAAACGCTTGATGTTCATGAGAATGTCGCGGCGCAGATCCCCTTCCACCTTGTGCCCTTTTTCCACCAGTTCGCGCAGCTTGTTCACGTCGGTATCGCTCAAATCATTCGTCCGGGTCTGGGGATTCACTTTTGCTTCAGCCAAAATCCGTTCAGCCAGCGTGGGCCCAATGCCGTAAATGTACCGCAAGGCAATGCGGATGGGTTTGTTTGGAAGGGTGACACCGGCGATACGTGCAGCCATAGGTTAGCCTTGACGTTGCTTATGCTTGGGGTTACTGCAAATGACCAGCAGCTTCTTGCCCCGTCGAATGACGCGGCATTTCATGCAAATTGGTTTGACGGAGGCGCGAACTTTCATACAGGAAATTACTTGCGGTAGGTAATCCGACCCTTGTGCAGGTCGTAGGGAGTCATTTCCAGAATCACCGAGTCCCCAGGGAGAATTTTAATCTTGTTCATCCGCATGCGGCCAGAGAGGTGTGCCAGGACAATGTGGCCGTTCTGCAAGCGGACGCGAAAGGTGGCGGAGGGCAGGAGCTCTTCAATAACCCCGTCAACTTCCAAAAAACCTTTCTTATTGACCCCACGCGCTTCCGGCTTGGGAAGGCCCTCTTGGGGTTTTCTGCGGAATCGAGCCATGCGGTGAAAAGTTCCTGGCTCAGGCAAACGCGCCGTCCGAAAACACCGAGGACGGTACTGTGCAACTACCTCCCAATACAAAGGTTGGGATAGTCAGTACACAGCAGCATCAGGACAAGGGCGAGCGCAACAGAGACCAGGTTGTAGAGAGGAAAACAACTACCAGTGGACTGTACCAGACCGCTGTGAGGACGTCAAGGGGGTGGGGTGGAAGAACGGGATACGGGTATCGGTATCGCGACCCGTATCGGCATTGGGGGCAGGATTTCGTGATACGTTGGGTTGCAATTTCTTGATTCTTCAACGATTGCCGTTATCCGTGTAACGTATTTCGATACGGGCAGCGATACCTTTCGCCGTTAGCCGCAATTCAGAGATGGTTTTGGGTGTGGCCAGCCTCGCTGACGAGTCTAGGCGGGCGGCGTGTGGGGTTGGAGGGTGGGGGTTTGGGACAGTTGTGTTCCCCTCTTGCATCCTCCATCCAAAACTAAAACTTCTAACTCCCAACCACAGCCTTAATCCGCCGTACCCCGGCAGAAACAGACTTCTCCGACTGAATTTTGAAGCTGCCCAGCTCACCCGTATGCGTGACGTGCGGGCCGCCGCAGAGCTCTTTGGAGTAGTTGCCAACGGAGTAGACGGTAACCGTCTCTGGGTACTTCTCTTTGAAGAACGCTAAGGCGCCGGCAGCCAAAGCTTCTTTCACGGGCATTTCCTGCTTGGTCACTGGCAAATCTTCCTTGATCTTGGCATTTACAATGGCTTCCACCTGGAGAATCTGCTCGGGTGTCATTTTTTGTGGGTAGCGGAAGTCAAAGCGCAGGCGCTCTGGGGTAATGTCTGAGCCGTCCTGCTGCACTTCCGGACCCAGCACGTCCCGCAGGGCTTGCTGCAGCAAGTGCGTGGCCGTGTGCAACCGTGTGGCAATGGCGCGTTCTTCATCCGTTAGATTTGCGCTGTACAGGCCATGCCCGCCGAATTTGCTGGTGGCGCCAGCACGGGAAACACCGCGGTGCTTGTCGAGCTCAGCTTCAAAGTCGGCTTGGTCAAAGACAAAACCTTTTTGGCGGAGCTGATCCACGGACGTGCCGTAGGTCGTGAACAGTTGGACTGCCGCCTTCCCCGTAATCTGGATGTGGGACCCCCCTTGCGGTGCTTCGATCTGCGCCAGCACATGATCACGGGGTAACTGCTTCACTAGTTTCCCAATATCCATGAGTCGAACTTTTTCGTAGTTCCCGTACTCCTTTTGGAAATCTTCCAAAATTGCCTGGCGCTTCTGCTCCAAGTCAGGGTACGCATGGCCGTACTCTTTCACTACTGCGTCAAACACGGCGGACAAATCCGGACTCGGGTGGAGGTACTGGTCACAGGCTCGGCGGAAAATCCGGCGGAGTATGTAGCCCTGCTCTTTGTTGCTGAAGCGCACTTCATCTGCCCGCAGGAATATCGCGGCCTTCAAGTGGTCTGACACAATCCGCAGCCGGCGTACATCTTCCAGGTCAACGTTGGTAAGCCCAAAGTGCGGGTCAGCTTTCACCACGTCAATGGTGTGGGTGAATGCTTCGGTTTGGAACACGCTGTCCTTCCCTTGCAGAATCATGGCCAAGCGTTCCAGACCCATGCCTGTGTCAATGTTCTTCATGGGGAGTTCCACGTACGCACCCTCAGCTGTCTTCTCGTACTGCATGAGCACCAAATTCCAGACTTCTAAGAATCGGCCGCAGCTGCAGTTGGGCAAGCACTTGGCGCCCAGGTCGCACGGCGTACCAGTTCGATCAATGTGGATTTCCGTGCACGGGCCACACGGACCGGTCTGCCCAGGCGGACCCCAGAAGTTCGCGTCGTGTCCGTACCCGGCAATCCGTTCCTTTGGTAGGTACTTCTGCCACAGTTTGGCGGATTCCGCATCTGTGGGTAAGTGTGTCTTCACCTTCTTCACCCGCACATCGTCGCCGTGGAAGTAGGTTGCCCACATTCGATCTTCTGGTATGTGCACAACGTTCGTGCAAAACTCCCAGGCAAAATCAATAGCTTCTTTCTTGAAGTAATCCCCCACGCTGAAATTTCCCAGCATTTCAAAAAACGTCAGGTGCGTTTCGTCCCCTACTTCATCTATGTCTGAGGTGCGGAAGCACTTCTGCACGCTGGTGAACCTGCGGCCACCCAGGTCCGCCTTAGGATCCCGTTCTCCCAGCATGTAGGGCTTGAACTGCTGCATGCCGGCAGTGGTGAGCAAAACGGACGGGTCATTAGCAGGAATGAGCGAAGATGACAAAATCACCCGGTGCTTCCGCGTTTCAAAGAAATGCAAGAATTTTGAACGAATGTCCTTCAGCTGCATGTGAGCCTAGTGTACGCGAAAAAGCCTGCCAAAGGCAAGTTTTGGATAGCAAAACACGGTCCAGGGGGGACCGTGTCATGGAAAGGACAAATTTGTTGTTAGGCGGCCAGCTTCACGCCCACCAGTTGGTGGCTGAGACCCTTTGGGTTGGGAATGGGCTGGATCTGCCCGAAGGTAATGACTTTCCCTTCGGGAACGAACCGAAGTCCGTTGAGTGTTCGGTTCGTGATGTGACGCCAGAACAACTTGACCATCTGCACTTCGCCATCCAGACGAGCAATTGCGACGCCTGTCCCCGAAGCTACGTTGTACCACACAACATACCCGTGACCACTGTGAGGTGAGAACGATAATTCCTTTGGTTCCCGGTATGCGCCGATGGGCGGAAGAATGTTCACGAACTTCTGGGAAAGGTTCTCAATGTACGGCATGAGCGCGGTCCACTGATGGACACCTCGCGAAAAGTACGGGCAACGTACCAGACCTTCCTGGTCACGGTAGCACGTACCCCGGTGGGTAACCTGCTGACACAGGAAGAACCGATCTCCCTGCCGCACTACAGAAATTTCATACACCGAGAAGTCTCCGGCTGACCCAAGGGCAAAAATTTTCAAATGATTACCCGGGTACTGCGGGATCTTCTGCGGGTTCAGGTTAACTTTGAATCCAACCTTCATGGATTCTCCGTCCTCCACCCAATCCTGAACCGAGATTACCTTCTCACGCCCAGCAATGGTGAATGCGAAGCTTCGTTCGGCCTGTGCCTTGGTCGGAAACACCTCAACGGTGATTTCCGAAAGACTTCTCAGGTCGACTTCGAAAAAGCCGTCCTGAGCCACAGCTACCTGCTGGCCGTTCACGTAAACTCTCTTAAAAAGACACATAACAACTCCTTGTTGTAAAGTGTTTTTGTTTCAGTTTTTAACTGCTGAGAATACACCAAAACCCCTTCTTTGTCAAGGGTTTTGTAATGGTTCAATAGCTTGGAATCACCTGGTAGCCTATGCGTATGTACACAA